>NZ_CAWPQZ010000152.1:0-1305 GCF_963889785.1 Vibrio sp. S12_S33
GAGGGTGTCCTGAATTCTGTGTAACTGTCTAAACTTAAGCCTTAAATGCTAAGGATGGACAATATGGATAAGAAAGCACTCGAAGCTTTTGCTCGTGAAGCAGCAAAGTCAATTAAGACAGAATCTGATCTTGATGACTTCCGCAAAATGTTAACCAAGGTGACCGTTGAAACGGCGTTAAACGCTGAACTCGATGAGCACCTTGGATATCAAAAACACCAATCTAGAACCAGCTCCAACTCCCGCAATGGCTACTCGGGCAAGTCAATCATCACCGATGATGGAGAAATCGATATCGACGTTCCCCGCGACCGTGAAGCCAGCTTTGAACCTCAACTCGTCCGCAAGCACCAAACACGATTCCAATCCATGGACGACAAGATATTGAGCTTGTACGCGAAAGGCATGACCACACGTGAAATCGTCGCAACGTTCAAGGAAATGTATGATGCCGATGTCTCGCCAACGCTGATATCAAAAGTAACGGACTCGGTGCTTGAGCAAGTGATTGAATGGCAGTCGCGACCTCTCGACGAAATTTACCCTATCGTCTATCTCGATTGCATCGTGGTTAAGGTGCGTCAAGACAAGCAAGTCATCAACAAAGCGGTCTATCTTGCGTTAGGCGTCAACATGGAAGGCCAAAAAGAACTGCTCGGCATGTGGCTCTCTGAAACGGAAGGTGCCAAATTCTGGCTTAACGTGCTGACTGAGCTTCAAAACCGTGGGGTAAAAGACATCCTTATTGCTTGCGTTGACGGGCTAAAAGGCTTTCCTGACGCCATCAACACTGCATTCCCAGAGACGCAAATACAGCTCTGTATCGTCCACATGGTGCGAAACTCAGTCAAGTACGTTCCTTGGAAAGACTACAAAGGGGTGACGGCTGACCTAAAGAAAATCTACCAATCAGCCACAGAAGATGAAGCGCTGCTGGCCCTGGAGCAGTTCTCTGACCGATGGGACAACAAGTATCCCCAAATCAGTCGTTCTTGGACTGCGCATTGGGATAATCTCAACACCCTGTTTAACTACCCAGAGGATATACGCCGAGCCATTTACACGACTAACGCCATTGAATCCCTCAACAGCGTTATTAGAAAAGCGATTAAGAAGCGCAAGCTCTTCCCAACGGATGAGTCAGCTAGAAAGGTGATCTACCTCGCTATCCGAGATGCTTCCAAGAAGTGGACGATGCCGATTAGAAACTGGCGACAAGCTCTAAACCGCTTTATGATTATGTTCGAAGACCGACTCACTGAATACATGTAACCCCGATAGTTACACAGAATTATTTACAGGGTC
>NZ_CAWPQZ010000153.1:0-1283 GCF_963889785.1 Vibrio sp. S12_S33
TTGAAAACGATCAATCTCAGATTATTCAAGAATCCATTTCGACCAAGCCAACTTGCCGAAAACACAGAACGAATTCTCAGTGAAATCGTAGAATTAACCTCAAAAACTCATCAAACACATAACGCCCTGTTAAGGTGTGA
Source organism: Vibrio sp. S12_S33 (assembly GCF_963889785.1). Taxonomy (NCBI): domain Bacteria; kingdom Pseudomonadati; phylum Pseudomonadota; class Gammaproteobacteria; order Vibrionales; family Vibrionaceae; genus Vibrio; species Vibrio sp. S12_S33. The sequence goes on from NZ_CAWPQZ010000153.1 coordinate 141, forward strand.
GCAACGCAATACCAATGCCGCCGCATACCACCTTAAACACCAAATGCGACGCATAGTAAAAATGCCACGCGTTGCGAATCACTCTTAAACAGTTTGTTATACAAATCAGCGCCCTGACTTAACTTTTTCCCATTCGATTTTGATTACAAAACTACATTGCTCAATGGCTACGTTACATAATCCAGTCATTTCTTTATGAATGAATAACTTACCATTTATGTAATCAAGTAACATTTGAGACATATCATCGAACATTTCCATTAATTCAAAATGTTCTTTTTCTTCCAAATTTAAATGTAGTCTTACAGAATTACACTTTCTTAAAACGTCTCTATGTAATGCAATAAGCTGTTCTCGCCCCAACACACCATCAATCGATGCATTTGGTAAATATTGGAAGTCGCTAACAAGTTCAGAGACTTGAGCTCTGAGGCTAACGATCCAGTCTTGTCGGTTTTTAGATACCACTGATGACTTTATTTGTTTCTTAGCAATGACTAACGAGACAACCGGACCGACTACAACAGCCAGTAATGCTGTTGAAGCACTTATAATTTCTATATTCAACCACGTTCTCCAATTTGTATAACGCCCAATTAAGGTGTGAAGCACGCTACCACAACAATCAATTTTAACACCGTAATCACTAAACTAAACGCAAACAAAAAATGCCAAGCGTGCTGAATCACTCTTAAATTGTTTGTTATGTATATTTTTAATCGGTACGCTCAGGGTCTCTGTATTCTCCGTGTGTTTTGCTAGCCGCCCCTACCTTGTTTTCGGCTACTAGCTTTTGAATAACTTTTTGGAAATCGACATCAGGGTGTTTTTCTGTCCATAGACTTTGAACTAGATCTATATTGAACAAGCCGAAATCAAGGTTCTCTAAAATGATATCTTCAAGTTCTTCTGCAAATACTTCTATATTTTCCATATTTCATCCTTATATACATAACGCCCAATTAAGGGGTGAGCAACGCTACTACCCAACTTAAAGCATTGTGCCATAAACACTTAATTTGAAGTAGAAGCAAAAATGCCAAGCGTTGGGAATCCCTCTTAAATTGATTGTTATATGCGTACTCAAAGCTACATTGAAACTGCTTCGATTTTGTTTCCGTCTAAGTCACGAACAAATGCAGC
>NZ_CAWPQZ010000154.1:0-1256 GCF_963889785.1 Vibrio sp. S12_S33
TGGGCGAAATCATGGCGAATGTTAAAGCTATAAACAAAGTCATAGGACTAGGTATGCCCGTCAGAAGCTAACGGCTAGTCATATATGGTGTTATTGTTCTTCAAACTGATTTGATCAACAACGCCGTCGAAAAGTATGAGCTGTAGGCATTCATAACGTCATATACACTTGAACGACCATCACTCATTTCTAATACATCTTGGTTTGGTTTCACGGCCTCGCCGAGTTCGGAACATAATGTATTATGTTTATTCTGAAAGGTTTTTTTCATTATGTTTTGATACATAACATGGGCGATATAACTGGCTTCATCTGTTGGGTTTTCAAAAGCTATGTTTTGATTCAAGCCAAGTATAGGTTGATATGAAAAGTTAGTATAGAAACTAAGACTGTCAAGATGTTCAAAATCAATAATTGAACTATATGTCTTAGACGAGAAAAATGGTGCAGCCTTAAGCGAACAAGGAATGATAGTGCTTGCTGCTGCTGTTAATATAGTAGCAGAAGAGTGAGTTAAAAATCTCCTGCGACTCAGTGAAGCTAATTTACTTGATCCAAAAATATTAAGTTTTAAGCTCATGTTATACCTCGATTAAACCATAGAATATTGGACTTGGCTTTTTAATTGACCATATATAAAATCCCATAGGTCATTGTTAAATCCCATATGAGAGTAATTCAGTCATAATTCACAAAAGGTTATAATTTGAAGAATAATGATAAGTTATTTATTGCTGATTGTTAATTTTTAAGGCTAATGGTTTGTTTACATTTTTTTTATTTAAATGTTTATAAAAATCAGTTTGTTATTAATTATTTTGAATGGTATTTTTAGGTTTTCACTTGAATAACGTTATGACGTTTATATTTTTTTTAAAATCAATGCTAGTTTATTGAGACGTTGCTAAGATATAAGTGTTACTAGTGTTAATTATATCATTTATTTTCTTGATACTATCAATTGTAAATTGATATGTTGATAATTTATTCCATTAATGGATATTTATTCAAGTTATACTTAGGATTAAAAGTTTTCCTTTTGATGTTAGAAGTGGCCCCCAATTTTCGGACATGACTTTAAGTGATTGATCTGTTTTGATAGTACCCACAATACTGGAACAGATTATGACGGCGTTGTTGCCTAAATCAGTTGAACCTTTTCCAAGTCCTGCGATCTGATCCTTTGTGATGGTAAGAGCGGTGATGACATGGGGAAAACGAAAAAGAAGATAACTAACTGGGCGGAGTACAATAAG
>NZ_CAWPQZ010000155.1:0-1206 GCF_963889785.1 Vibrio sp. S12_S33
TGTATTAGTTCCGACTAGATCTGACACTTCAATTTGAAAAGAAGAGAGTTACCCGCTTTGATTAAAGGTGCTTAATCACTAATCAAAGACAAAAAGAGGTAACTCTCATGCTTCATACTAGCAATCCAATCATCAAACACAAAGCGGGCCTTCTCAATCTTGCAGAAGAACTCGGTAATGTATCTAGAGCCTGTAAGGTTATGGGGGTATCAAGAGATACGTTCTACCGTTATCAAGAGTTAGTTGAGACGGGGGGTATTGATGCTCTGATTAACCAGAGCCGAAGAGCACCGAATTTAAAGAACCGTGTTGATAGTGAAACTGAGCAAGCCGTTATCAAATACGCCATCGACTTCCCAGCTCATGGACAAGTTAGAACGAGTAATGAATTACGTAAACTGGGAGTGTTTATCTCTCCAAGTGGCGTACGCTCAATCTGGCTTCGCAATGACCTAGAGAACTTCAAGAAACGTCTTATCGCACTGGAGAAACAGGTCGCAGAGAACGGTATTATCCTAACGGACGAGCAAGTTGCGGCTCTTGAGCGTAAGAAGCACGATGATGAGGCTTGTGGTGAGATAGAAACAGCGCATCCAGGTTATCTCGGCTCTCAAGACACGTTCTATGTTGGCAACCTGAAAGGTGTTGGGCGCATCTATCAACAAACCTTCGTTGATACCTACAGTAAAGTCGCCTTTGCCAAGCTCTACACAACGAAAACACCCATCACCGCAGCGGATATATTGAATGATAAGGTTCTACCGTTCTTTGAGGCGCATGAACTGCCAATACTGCGAATCTTGACTGACCGAGGCACTGAGTACTGTGGTCGTGTTGAGCAGCACGATTACCAGCTCTACCTAGCCATTAATGATATCGATCACACGAAAACTAAAGCGATGTCACCACAAACAAATGGTATCTGCGAGCGCTTCCACAAGACCATATTGAATGAGTTCTACCAAGTGACATTCAGAAAGAAACTGTATGGTTCTATCGAAGAGTTGCAGAAAGATCTGGACGAATGGATGGACTACTACAACAATCACCGTACTCATCAAGGAAAAATGTGCTGTGGCAGAACGCCGATAGAAACATTAGAGGATGGGAAATCAATCTGGGCTGAAAAGAATCTAGCCCAGATATAATCTGACAGGCACCAAGTCGAAAAGTGGGTAACTGTCAGATCAGGTCTGAATTAGTACA
>NZ_CAWPQZ010000156.1:0-1204 GCF_963889785.1 Vibrio sp. S12_S33
CGTCACTGTTCTCTGCCACGCTCACGCTGCCGTCCGCGGCGTCCGCGATGGTGAGTGTTGGCGCCGCAGTTGGTGCGGTGGCGTCAAAATCAAACGTCACTGGCGCACTCTCACCACTGCTGTTGCCTGCGGCATCCGTAATGCTGCTGGTGATGCTGTAATTACCTTCCGCTGTCAAGCTTGGAATGGTGATGTCGGCGCTGCCATTGGCAAGATCCGCCGCCGTCACGGTGTAGGTTTGCTCCGTGGTGCTACCATCTGGGTTGGTGATGGTTAACGTCACCGTATCGCCCTCTTCCACACCCGTTGGTAGGGTCACGTTGGTTTCTACGCCGTCACTGTTCTCTGCCACGCTCACGCTGCCGTCCGCGGCATCCGCGATGGTAAGTGTTGGCGCCGCAGTTGGTGCGGTGGCGTCAAAATCAAACGTCACTGGCGCACTATCACCACTGCTGTTGCCCGCCGCGTCGCTGATCTGCGCCGTCACGTTGTAATCACCTTCCGCCGCCAAGCTTGGGATGGTGATGTTCGCACTGCCGGTATCGACATCCGTTTGGGTCACGGTGTAGGTTTGCGTTGTCACACTGCTATCTGGGTTGGTGATGGTTAAGGTCACCGTATCACCCACTTCCACACCCGTTGGAATACTCACCACCGTTTCAACGCCGTCACTGTTCTCTGCCACGCTCACGCTGCCGTCCGCGGCGTCCGCGATGGTAAGCGTTGGCGCCGCAGTTGGTGCGGTGGCATCAAAATCAAACGTCACTGGCGCACTGTCACCACTGCTGTTGCCAGCGGCATCCGTAATGCTGCTGGTGATGCTGTAATTACCTTCCGCTGTCAAGCTTGGAATGGTGATGTCGGCGCTGCCATTGGCAAGGTCCGCCGCCGTCACGGTGTAGGTTTGTTCCGTGGTGCTACCATCTGGGTTGGTGATGGTTAACGTCACCGTATCGCCCTCTTCCACGCCCGTTGGTAGGGTCACGTTGGTTTCAACGCCGTCACTGTTTTCGGCCACGCTCACGCTGCCGTCCGCGGCATCCGCGATGGTAAGTGTTGGCACCGCAGTTGGCACGGTGGCGTCAAAATCAAACGTCACTGGCGCACTCTCACCACTGCTGTTGCCCGCCGCGTCGCTGATCTGCGCCGTCACGCTGTAGTCACCTTCCGCCGCCAAGCTTGGGATGGTGATGTTCGCACTGCC
>NZ_CAWPQZ010000157.1:0-1202 GCF_963889785.1 Vibrio sp. S12_S33
CACGGTTCGGGCTTTGGCTGATTCTTGGTTCACTTAACCAACATTTTGATTGTTTTCTTAATCAAATTTGGTGTAACTTCTGGTTTATCTTATTGAATTTGCATAACAAAGCATTTAAGACGGATTCCCAACGCTCGGCGTTTTTGGTTTGCTTCAATTTCAGTGTTTACGGCACAATGCTTTTAGTTCAGTGGTCTGCGTTGCTCACCACTTAATGCGGCGTTAACTGCCCCAAGCAGATTGCACACAACGAGGAAAAATTGATGGATGAAAACGTTGTTGAAAAAGTTATAAATTCAAAGGTTGTTGAAAAAGCATACGATGATGCTATTTCTTCACCTATGGTTGAAGTAAGTAAAATTGGTGTTGATGTTGTTAAGTCTGCTAGGTTGCTGCTCGCTCCCTTACAAATAGCTGCTTCCTTCCAAGATCGGTTTGAGCTATTTCTTCAAAACCTGAATATAAGGGTTCCTGAACAAGAATTAGTTCAGGCTCCTGCAGAAGTAACTTCTGTTAGTTTAGAAAAGATGAAGTACTTGGATTCAGATAATCCATTGTGGAAAATGTTTGAAGAATTACTTATCAATGCATCTTCCAGTAAAACTCAGTCGAACGTTCATCCTTCGTTTGCTACGATCATCTCACAGCTTTCGCCTGATGAAGCGGTAATGTTATATGAACTAAGTTTTAAAGATTTTGATATTGAAGATAAAATGGATCTTAACCATTCCAATAATCGTTTTGAAAATCGTGTAATAACTAAAAATTCAATTCCTCTTGATCTGCTGGCTAACCCTGACTCGATTGATATTTACTATTCACATTTGGAATCGTTATCTTTAGTCCAATGGCCAGTTATAAAAGAAGACCCTATTTGGAATACGACTGCACCTGGAGTTAATAGAACACAGCTCGGGCTGAAACGTCATAGTAAAATGATGCTTACGGAGTTTGGTAAGTTATTTGTAAAAGCCACAATTCCCGTAGCTGGGTTTGAACAGGGCAGTTAACAAAGCATTTAAGAGTGATTCACAACGCTTGCCGTTTTCGCTTCGCTCAAAGTATAGGCAAGCGCCGCTCACACCTTAATGCGGCGTTATGTGTTTGATGGGTTTTTAAGGTCAACGCTACGATTTCATTGAGAATTCGTCCCGTGTTTTCGGCAAGTTGGCTTGGTCGAAATGGATGTTTGAACAACCTGA
>NZ_CAWPQZ010000158.1:0-1166 GCF_963889785.1 Vibrio sp. S12_S33
ATTCACATAACAAGCAATTCAAGTGGATTCTCAACGCGTGACAGTTTTACTATGCGTTAGGTAAAGTGTTTTACGGTGCAATGCAGCGACTTGGTCAGTGCGTTGTTCACCACTTAATTGGGCGTTAACTGTATTGGGAGAATATAGTGGGGAGTTTGGATTCTTGGGCGATCAAATTAGAGAAAATAGGTTGGTTTATACCTCCTTATGTGAACATGCAGCAACTAGATCAGGTTCTCTCGGGGCTAGATGAGCATGGTCATATTCAACAAGACAAATTAGGGTATTTATTAGCATCTATATACCCAGTAGAAACGATATGCGCTGTGTTCATAGAAAAATATGCGAATACACCGTTTGTGAAAGACTACTTGAACATTATCGATAATGGTATCGAGTGTCACTTTTTAGGTTTAAATTATTCATCTGTGGGTACTCTCATTCCCGTAATAGAGGGCGTGGCTCGTAAGTTAGCTGGTCATAGAGGCGTTGAACATGCACATATTAAAAAGACAATTCAAAACCTGTGTGCTAGTTGCAAGTACCAAGTGGTTACTAATAAACTTGGCGCCTACGAAGAAGTTGAGTCGATGATTGATTCTTTTGAAAAATTCGTTACCGAGAAACTTTATTCGAATTCCAAAAACTACCCCCATGAAGATAATACAAACCGAAATGGTATTGCTCATGGTGCATACAGTGATTTAGATTTTGGTAACCCTGTAAGTTTTTATAAGGTCTTATCCCTTATAAATTTTCTATCGTTTTTAAGTGCGATTGATGCTGGCTTATCTTGGTTCCCGCCGACAGGAAATGAAGATAGTTATAAAAAGTCTGTGTACTTAGTTACCTGTCAAAAATTTTCAGTATTGCGCTCGTCATACAGTTAACAAGGCGTTCAAGACGGACTCCCAACGCCTTGCATTTTCAGTTTTGGTCGGCTTCAGCGTGTAAGGTGGCAAGGTTTTAGGGAAGGTGGTCGCGTTGCTCGCCACTTAACGCGGCGTTAAATTACAAGGAAAGTTTCGTGGAAATAAAAGAAGTAAGTACAACATCAGGTTTAGTCGAACAGCTAAATTCGTTACTAACTGATTGTATAGAAAGTGGAGCCTCTGTAGGCTTCTTAACACCAGTCGATGAACAAGAAGTAAAGTTGTATTGGTCAT
>NZ_CAWPQZ010000159.1:0-1159 GCF_963889785.1 Vibrio sp. S12_S33
CTTTAAAATAGTAAAGTCTCACCAGACAGCATCACTTATTACCCTGACTCTTAAACCTAACTCTGAGGCCAAATGCCTTTGTGGTCTTGAGGCCGAGGCTATCCATGAGTATCAATGGCGTCATGTAAAAGAAGCCATGTTACTCGGTGTGCCTGTTGAACTTTCCGTTCAAACTCGAAGGATTAAGTGTCGTGACTGCGGTATAAAAACAGAATCCATCTCTTGGTTAGAGCCTTATGCTCGCATAACGAAGCGCCTAAAAAGCTATATAGAACAACTGTTACCCCTGCTTCCCATTAAGCATATATCCCAGATTACGGGCGTTCATTGGCACACCATTAAAGAAATAGATAAACGCCGACTTCGACAAGTGGTACCGGCAGTGAAATGGGGTGAGCTAAAGCAACTTGTGATGGATGAGTTCGCTATCTTTAAAGGGCATCGGTATGCCACTGTCATTGCTGACGCTAAGACTCACCAAGTCATATGGATAGGGTTAGGCCGTAGCCGTAAGGACATACGGCCGTTCTTCGAGCTGTTAGGCAAGCATGGCAAGAATATCGAAGCGGTCGCGATGGACATGAATACGGCTTTTGACCTTGAAGTTCAAGCGCACTGCCCGAACGCAAAAATCGTTTACGACTTATTCCATGTTGTTGCTAAGTTCGGTCGTGAGGTGATGGATAGAGTCAGAGTCGACCAAGCCAACAAACTCAAGCAAGATAAAAAAGCGAGGCAATGGGTCAAGCGCTCACGCTGGGTATTGTTGAAAAATAGAGGCAACTTAAATCCACGGCAAGACAGCTATCTTACAGAAATATTGAGTATCAATAAGGACTTAATGACCACTTATATACTCGGAGCACAACTCAAAGAGCTTTGGTATTGTGAATCAGAAGTCCATGCTAAAGGGCTCTGGGAGGCGTGGTGGGCACAAGTACAAGAGAGTGGAATTAAGCCATTGAAAGAGTTCGCACGAAAACTGAGTCCTTATCTTCACGGTATTATCGCATCGGCAAGTTATCCGCTAAACACCTGCACACTGGAAGGGATGAACAACAAGATAAAGCTAATCAAGCGAATGGGTTATGGGTATCGAGATACAGACTACTTCTTCTTGAAGATAAAAGCGGCTTTCCCCGGAAAGCCGCGATGAACC
>NZ_CAWPQZ010000160.1:0-1147 GCF_963889785.1 Vibrio sp. S12_S33
CACATAACAAGCAATTCAAGTGGATTCTCAACGCGTGGCAGTTTTACTATGCGTTAGGTAAAGTGTTTTACGGTGCAATGCAGCGGCTTGGCCAGTGCGTTGTTCACCACTTAATTGGGCGTTATGTTACTGCACTTTACGAGTAATTGAATGAATAAAAAGTTGTTAGTTGGCGGTTGTTTACTCGGTGTAACCGCTCTATTTTTTGTCGGTAAACGAGGTGGTGAGGAGTTATCGCTCCCCGTGTGTGATTCCGTCTCTAAAATTGATACGCCAGTGCATTTTTTCACAGATGACTCCATTAGTGAGGCACGAATTGAAGAGTTTATTGACTATTCAAACCTTGTTCTAGAGAACTCTTGCATTCCAATTAGAAGGACCCTTTCAGGAATCACCAAACTTGATTTGACCAGTTTTAAAAGTCAAGACAGTGGTAAGTTACATCAACAGTTACTCCTAAATGTTGGTAACTCGATTCTTGAGCCAATGCAAAAAAATGGAAGTTATTATGTTCTAGTTCTTCCTAAAGACTTTCCTTTTGCAAAAGACAGTGCAGGGACCGCTCATGTAAATTTTAGTCGCAGTTTTTTGGTTCTATCTTCTGATGCAGAACTTCATGTGCTTGAGCATGAGTTGGGGCATCTGGCTTGGGCATGGCACGACAACACAGCAATACATTGGTTAAAAGGACAGCTCCTAAAAGAACATCACAAGCAAATTAAGTCTTATGCATTTGGGGCATTGTGTCATGAAGCTGGTACGGTAATGACTTATGCAGAGAAGCCGTTGCCAGTCTACTCATCACCGGATATCAAATATTATGGACAGGCTTGTGGTAATGCGGAAACTGCAGATAATGCACGTCATATGCGAGAGTTTGCGCTATCACTGATAGCTCCGTAACATAACAAGGCGTTCAAGCGGGATTCATGCCGCGTGGCATTTTTTGTTTGCAGTGAATTTTGGTGGTGAAAGTGGTCTGCGGAAGGTTGGTTTGTGCGGCACTCACCCCTTAACGCAGCGTTATGCTTAATCATGTAAAATCAGTGGTTTATGGTTTTTCTTTGTTCCCTCGGCTTTTCAGTTTTGTGTTTGTCGGCAAGTTGGCTTTTTAGAGCGCTGTTTTTCGGACTCTTATTCTTTGGCG
>NZ_CAWPQZ010000161.1:0-1142 GCF_963889785.1 Vibrio sp. S12_S33
ATCAAAATGTTGGTTAAGTGAACCAAGAATCAGCCAAAGCCCGAACCGTGATAAGTAAGCCGCCAAAACAAAGCACACCTTTCAGCAACAAACCAAGCTTTTGAATCAGTAAAACTCAACGAGCAAAGCCTTCAACAAATACAAAATTATCGATTAACTTGCTCTTTCCACACTTTGCGCCCACTAAATTGACAACACGCCCACGCTAAAACCGATTGAGGCAAATAAAGAATCTTGCCTGTTTTACGGTTTGAGTTAACCATGAATTTGAGGGTAAAAATACTCATTTGCCGACAGCTCAAAACGAATGACCGGAGAAATCCCAAAAGATTGAACCCCTAAATTTACCTGAGTTGCATAACGCCCAATTAAGTGGTGAACAACGCACTGACCAAGCCGCTGCATTGCACCGTAAACACTTTACCTGACGCATAGTAAAACTGCCACGCGTTGAGAATCCACTTGAATTGTTTGTTATGTGAATTTTACCGTGAATTCAAAGTAAGCCACCGTAGAAACGAAGAAATTTGAATAAGTTACGTAAAAAACCGATGCTTACCAAAACCTAAATTTCACAGCGTTCTTAGCCGAAGAGAGCCACTTACAGAATCGACAACAAAGAAAGCGCCCCTTCAGCAACCGCTAAATTTTTTGCGTCACCAGATTTTCAGAGCTGAATGTCAGCAAGAAAACCAGTCAAAAAGACATTTCAATTAAAGCGATTTAAAACCAACGAAACTCAACACAAACCAGCTCCAAAACGCAATTGAGGCAACCAAAGAACCTTGAAAACGATTAATCTCAGGTTGTCCAAGGATCCATCTCGACCAAGCCAACTTGCCGAAAACACGGAACGAATTCTCAATAAAATCGTAGCTTTGACCTAAAAAACTGACCAAACACATAACGCCCAATTAAGGGGTGAGCAACGCTAACACCCAAACCTAAAGCATTGTACCGTAACCACTAAAGTTGAAGTAGAAGCAAAAATGCCAAGCGTTGGGAATCCCTCTTAAATTGTTTGTATGGATAATAACTCTCAAAATCGGGTAATGTGAGACCCAGGCTTTAGCTGCAACTAAAACTTTCCATGTAGTAGTTCGATTGAACGCTGGCTCCTCTATCGAGAGACCGATAACAAA
>NZ_CAWPQZ010000162.1:0-1126 GCF_963889785.1 Vibrio sp. S12_S33
TGTCTAAAGCAAAATTTGAACGTACGAAACCGCACGTAAACGTTGGTACTATCGGCCACGTTGACCACGGTAAAACAACTCTAACTGCTGCTATCTGTACTACACTTGCAAAAGTGTACGGTGGTGTTGCGAAAGACTTCGCATCTATCGATAACGCTCCAGAAGAGCGCGAGCGCGGTATTACAATCAATACTTCTCACGTAGAGTACGATACTCCAGCACGTCACTACGCACACGTAGACTGCCCAGGACACGCGGATTATGTTAAAAACATGATCACAGGTGCTGCGCAAATGGACGGCGGTATCCTAGTTGTTGCGGCAACAGATGGCCCAATGCCACAAACACGTGAGCACATCCTACTTGGTCGCCAAGTTGGTATTCCTTACATCATCGTATTCATGAACAAATGTGACATGGTTGACGATGAAGAGCTTCTAGAGCTAGTAGAAATGGAAGTTCGTGAACTTCTATCTGAGTACGACTTCCCAGGTGATGATCTACCAGTAATCCAAGGTTCAGCTCTAGGTGCTCTAAACGGCGAAGAGCAATGGGAAGCTAAAATCCTTGAGCTAGCAGAAGCGCTAGACACTTACATCCCAGAGCCAGAGCGTGCAGTAGACCAAGCGTTCCTACTACCAATCGAAGACGTATTCTCAATCCAAGGTCGTGGTACAGTAGTAACTGGCCGTATCGAGCGCGGTATCCTACGTGTAGGTGATGAAGTAGCGATCGTTGGTATCAAAGACACAGTAACAACCACATGTACTGGTGTTGAGATGTTCCGTAAGCTTCTAGACGAAGGTCGTGCGGGTGAGAACGTTGGTGCACTTCTACGTGGTACTAAGCGTGACGAAGTTGAACGTGGTCAAGTACTAGCTAAGCCAGGTTCAATCACTCCACACACTAAGTTCGAATCAGAAGTATACGTACTGTCTAAAGATGAAGGCGGCCGTCATACTCCGTTCTTCAAAGGCTACCGTCCACAGTTCTACTTCCGTACAACTGACGTAACTGGTGATATCTCTCTACCAGAAGGCGTAGAAATGGTAATGCCTGGTGACAACATCCAAATGGTTGTTGAGCTAATCTCTCCAATCGCGATGGACGAAGGTCTACGTTTCGC
>NZ_CAWPQZ010000163.1:0-1125 GCF_963889785.1 Vibrio sp. S12_S33
GCTACAGTTTATTTATGAGAACAAATTTGCAAGGTGTTGATTTCAGTGAATCAACAGCATACTCAATTGACGTATTAGAAAATAACGTTAAAAAGGCTAAGTTTTCACGATATGAAGCGTTGAGCTTATTAGAAAGCTTAGGTATTGAATTGGTGGATTAATAGCCTAACAAGCAATTTAAGAGGGATTCCCAACGCTTGGCATTTTGCTTCTACTTCAATTTTAGTGTTTACGGTACAATGCTTTAGGTACGGTGGTAGCGTTGCTCACCCCTTAATTGGGCGTTAGCTGGGGTTAAGAAAAGCTGTGAATTTAGGGTGGAAAGGCTTTCGGTTTTCTAGCTACACACCAGACAAATCTCAGCTTTTCAACTATCTCGCCAGTGGCACTTTTCGGGAAGTGTTTGAACTTAACGAAGTCTGCTTACGGGAAGTGTTGTGTTTGTTAAGTTCGTTGGCGCGGCTTCTTTGTTTTTGAACTTCATGAATGCCTAAATTCGTTTAGTGTGCTTTGTCGTTGGTTTTTTCGATAGAATTCTTTGCAAATTACCGAGTTCAGGAATGGTGATTTCCTCGGTTATTTCTTCTTTGCCAAGCGCATTTCGTGGATTAGGTTTTAATTTCACAGCTGTCCGTTTTACTTTGCCGTTTGAAAGCAATAATGTGTTTGAAATTAGGTATTTTGGCGTAATTTGCTAGCGAAAGTGCAGTAGCTAACTAGGCGTTTAAGACGGATTCCCAACGCTTGGGAGTTTCGGTTCTAGGTTGAGTGTTGTGTTTAAGGCGCAATGGTTTAGGATTGTGGTCGCGTTGCTCACCACTTAACGCGGCGTTATGTGTTTGATGAGTTTTTAAGGTTCTTGGGTTGCCTCAATTTAGTTTTGGATCTGGTTTGTGTTGAGGTTCGTTGGTTTCAAATCGCTTTAATTGAAATGTCTTTTTGACTGGTTTTCTTGCTGACATTCAGCTCTGAAAATCTGGTGACGCAAAAGGTTTAGTGGTTGCTGAAAGTGCGCTTTCTTTGTTGTTGATTCTGTAAGTGGCTTTCTTCGGCTAAGATCGCTGTGAAATTTAGGTTTTGGTCAGCATCGTTTTTGTACGTAACTTATTCAAATATCTTCATTTC
>NZ_CAWPQZ010000164.1:0-1110 GCF_963889785.1 Vibrio sp. S12_S33
TTTCAAACAGGTTTTGCCATTCTTGGTCGGTACGTCGTTTTGCCATTTCAGATCTCCTTGAGATTAGGGGATTTGATCTTAGGACGTACCGATATTGATTAAAATGTGGGGTTTATGATGCGCTTACTAAAAAGGTAACCTTTCATCCTCAAACAAGAAATCATGGCTACCATTCAAGTTCAATGTCGATTTTGCAACCAAACTGAACATGTATGTAAACACGGTAAGGGGGTAACGAGCTTTCAGCGATTTCGTTGCATAGAATATAAGCGTTCCCTTCAGCTTGATTACGCTTACGAGGCATATAAGCCTAATGTCAAAGAACAAATTATTGATATGGCAATGAATAGCTCTGATGTTAGAGAAACAAGCGTGTTTTAAAAGTTGGCTACAACACGGTGCTACGCACTTTAAAAAACTCTCTCCAAGGCAAGTGACCTCTACACCCTTCGATAAAGCAAACATCTCTCTAATCTGTAAAGTTGATGGGCAATGGTCATTCGTAGGTAAAAAGAAAAATCGTCGCTGGCTTTGGTATGCTTGGGAGCCTCGCTATAAGCGCATCATTGCTCATGCATTTGGTGGCTGTAGTACGGATGCTCTGCGCTCGTTGCTCGCTTTGCTCAAGCCGTTTGATATCAGCTTTTTTTACCGATGACTTCAGCGTTTACACAAAAGAATTACCAAGGGAAAAGCATGTTGTGGGCAAAAGGTTCACTCAACGGATTGAGCGAACCAATCTAACCCTGCGTTCCAAATTAAAACGTTTAGTACGTAGAACAATCGGTTTTTCCAAATCGGAGAAGATGCACGATAAGGTTATCGGAACATTCATTGAACGAGAATTTTATCTTTGAATCAACCGATTGGAGTCACGACCAATTATTCTTACTCAAAAGGCTTAATCAAATAAAAATATAGTTTTAATTTTATTGGTTTTTTTCTAGTTTAAGTTGTTTTAGGGGCTATTTACCATTTTAATTGGCGTTGTTGCCTAAATCAGTTGAACCTTTTCCAAGTCCTGCGATCTGATCCTTTGTGATGGTAAGAGCGGTGATGACATGGGGAAAACGAAAAAGAAGATAACTAACTGGGCGGAGTACAATAAGG
>NZ_CAWPQZ010000165.1:0-1105 GCF_963889785.1 Vibrio sp. S12_S33
TCAAAGCTGTGCAGCTGGTGGACAAACCGGCGCAGTTAGAGATGCTGCGTGATGGCATTGTAGTACAGCGCGTGCATGGCATTATTCGTCAATTTAGCAAGGGCGATATTGGTCATCACCATACGTTTTACTCGCTGACTTTAGTGCCGGCGTTAGAGCGTTTGTCGTTGCGTCACAACAGCCGTATCTTCCAACTCAAAACGGTTCCAGAAATCCTCTCTGTGCTGCTGCAAGAAATGGGCATTAACGATTACGCGTTCTCGCTCAAGCGTGAAGCGACCCAGCGAGAATTCTGCGTGCAATACCGAGAAACCGACCTCGATTTTCTGCATCGTTTAGCGGCAGAAGAAGGTTTGGTGTATAGCGTTATTCATGAAGAGGGCAAGCACACCCTGTTTTTTAGTGATGACAGCCAAAGCCTGCCCAAACATGGTGAGCCAATACCTTACAATGTATTGTCGGGCGGGGTGATGGACAGCCCTTATGTCTCCAACCTTACCCAGCGCACTCAAACCGAAGCCAGCCACAGTGAGCTTCGCGATTACAGTTTCAAAAAGCCTAGCTACTCTTTTGCCCAGCAAGCGCAAGGCATTGAGATGGAATACCAACAAGCCACTTACGAGCATTTTGATGCGCCGGGTCGCTTTAAAGACGATGTGAACGGTAAAGCCTTTAACCAAATTCGTTTGCAGTACTTAAGACGCGAAGCGCACACCGCTACGGGTGAAAGTAACCACCCAGCGTTGCAAGCGGGCTACAAGTTTGACTTGCAAGAGCACTTAGATGAAAGCGCCAACCGCGAATGGTTAGTGGTTGAAGCGCATCATCAAGGCAAGCAGCCGCAAGCGTTGGAAGAAGAGGGGGGCAGCGGCGCAACCACTTATAACAACCAATTCACGCTCATCCCGGCCACTATTACGTGGCGCGCTACACCAAAAACCAAACCACAAACTGACGGACCATGTATGGCGCATGTGGTGGGGCCTGATGGTGAAGAAATTTTCTGTGACGAACATGGCCGCGTCAAACTGCATTTCCCGTGGGATAGATATTCAAACGGCGATGAGCACAGCTCATGCTGGGTGCGAGTGTCACAAGGATGGGC
>NZ_CAWPQZ010000166.1:0-1100 GCF_963889785.1 Vibrio sp. S12_S33
CGATACGGTGACGTTAACCATCACCAACCCAGATGGTAGTACCACGGAACAAACCTACACCGTGACGGCGGCGGACCTTGCCAATGGCAGCGCCGACATCACCATTCCAAGCTTGACAGCGGAAGGTAACTACAGCATCACCAGCAGCATTACGGATGCCGCAGGCAACAGCAGTGGTGACAGCGCGCCAGTGACGTTTGATTTTGACGCCACCGCACCAACTGCGGCGCCAACGCTTACCATCGCGGACGCAGCGGACGGCAGCGTGAGCGTGGCAGAGAACAGTGACGGCGTTGAAACCAATGTGACGCTTCCAACGGGCGTGGAAGTGGGTGATACGGTGACGTTAACCATCACCAACCCAGATGGCAGTACTACAGTACAAACTCACGAAGTAACCTTATTAGAAACACTCACAGGCAGTGCGAACATCACCATCCCAAGCTTGGCGGCGGAAGGTGACTACAGCGTGACGGCGCAGATCAGCGACGCGGCGGGCAACACCAGTGGTGAAAGTGCGCCAGTGACGTTTGATTTTGACGCCACCGTGCCAAGTACGGTGCCAACACTTACCATCGCGGATGCCGCGGACGGCAGCGTGAGCGTGGCCGAGAACAGTGACGGCGTTGAAACCAACGTGACCCTACCAACGGGCGTGGAAGAAGGCGATACCATCACCTTAACCATCACCAACCCAAATGGTAGCACCACGGAACAAACCTACACCGTGACGTCGGCGGATCTTGCCAATGGCAGCGCCGACATCACCATTCCAAGCTTGACAGCGGAAGGTAACTACAGCATCACCAGCAGCATTACGGATGCCGCAGGCAACAGCAGTGGCGACAGCGCGCCAGTGACGTTTGATTTTGACGCCACCGCACCAACTGCGGCGCCAACACTTACCATCGCGGACGCCGCGGACGGCAGCGTGAGCGTGGCAGAGAACAGTGACGGCGTTGAAACGGTGGTGAGTATTCCAACGGGTGTGGAAGTGGGTGATACGGTGACGTTAACCATCACCAACCCAGATGGCAGTACGACAGTACAAACTCACGAAGTAACCTTATTAGAAACACTAACAGGCAGTGCGAACATCA
>NZ_CAWPQZ010000167.1:0-1099 GCF_963889785.1 Vibrio sp. S12_S33
GGGGAATGGACTTCTTTATAATTCCGATCCGATTTCATCATCAGAAGTTAGTCAACAAATCAGTGACAATGTCATTGAGGCAGTATTACAAAAAATTTGTGGTGCAAAAAACACATAACAAACAATTTAAGAGTGATTCAGCACGCTTGGCATTTTTGGTTTGGGTTAAGTTTAGTGTCTGCGGTGGTCAAATTAAGTGTCGTGGTCGCGTGCTTCACACCTTAATTGGGCGTTATAAATACGAGGAAAAATTGTGGTAGAAATAGATAATGAAGAATTAGAACGAAGAGCTGCTATCACACTTGAGTTAGGTGGTGTGCAGCCACTGCACAACCTATTTTATACCTACTCAGTAAGGTATTCTGCTGAAAGAGCTATAGCTGCCTTTAAGCAATATGACTACCTACTTACTCAAACAGATGAAGCATCAGTACTAATTAGTGAAGTGCAAGAAGCTGTCCTTCATGTCGGGGCTCTATCAAGATATTTTTGGCCTTCACCATCCGGGCGTAAAAAAGACAAACAGCAGAGGGCATTGAGAATGCAAAGAGGTGAATATCTTAAGAACCTTTACAATCTTACAGATGATTCCCCTTTAGCTAACCGCGAACTTAGAAATGCTTGGGAGCATTTCGATGAAAAGATGGATACATATCTGCTAACTCAAATGGCAGGATCTTTCTTCCCTGCTCCAATCATAGGTTCACATGAACTAGCAGATAGCCCTACTGGGAAAATATTTAAGCTGCTAGATCCAGAAGTTGAATGCTTAGTATTGTTGGGTCAAAAGTTCTTTTTTGCTCCGTTAAGGTGTGAAGTAGAACGTATATTTCCAGAATTTACGAAATAGTATTTATAACAAGCAATTTAAGAGGGATTCACAACGCTTGGCGCTTTTGCTTCTACTTCAAAGTTGGTGTTTACGGTACAATGCGTTAGGTTGGGTGGAGGCGTTGTTCACCCCTTAATTGGGCGTTATGTGTTGGATGAGTTTTTGAGGTTAATTCTACGATTTCATTGAGAATTCGTTTCGTGTTTTCGGCAGGTTGGCTTAGTCGAAATGGATTCTTGAACAACTTGAGATTGATCGTTTTCAAGG
>NZ_CAWPQZ010000168.1:0-1077 GCF_963889785.1 Vibrio sp. S12_S33
TATACCCGTGATCATTGAAGATACTTGATTTTCAGTAGAATCAAGATCATGCTACGAACCATGAAAATTACACTGACTCCTCAACAGAAACTGCAACTCGAACAAATGCACGACATTGAACGTGATAGTCGAGTTTGCGACCGTATTAAGGCTGTTTTGCTGGCTTCTGAAGGCTGGAGTCAGACTATGATTTCACAAGCTCTTCGTATTCATGAATCGACCGTTGCACGTCACCTCAGTGACTACGTACTTTCTGAAAAACTTAAGCCTGAGAATGGAGGAAGCCAAAGCAAGCTTTCTGCTATTCAAACCATACACCTAATCGAGCATTTGACTGAGAAAACCTATCCTCATACTCATCAAATTGTCGCCTATGTTAAAGAGACGTTTGGGCTTGATTATACTGTTTCTGGTATGAACAAATGGCTTCACCATAATGGTTTTAGCTACAAGCAACCGAAAGGCATACCACACAAGTTTGATGAAGCAAAACAGCAAGCATTCATAGAGGCGTATGAAGCGCTAAAGGCAAGCTGTGGCAAGGATGAATCGATAGTCTTTATCGATGCAGTTCACCCAACACTATCAACAAAGATATCGCATGGCTGGATACGTACTGGTCAGGATAAAGTGATTGAAACAACGGGTAATCGTAGCCGATTGAACATTATTGGCGCACTGAACCTGTCGGATATTGGTGCAACCATTGTTCACGACTATGAGAGCATTAACGGTGAAACGATTGTTCGCTTTTTCTGTAAGTTAAGAGAGAGTTATCCGTTAGCTCATAAGCTTCATATCATCTTAGATGGTGCGGGATATCACCGCAGTGACTTGGTCAGAGATGCGGCATTTGTCCTTAATATTGAACTGCATTATCTTCCACCTTACAGCCCAAACCTCAACCCAATAGAGCGGCTATGGAAAGTAATGAATGAGAAGTCGAGGAACAACGTTTACTTCAAAAGGAAACGGGACTTCAAGGCGGCAATAGACCAATTTTTTGCTGTGATTCTTCCAGAGATCGCAGGCTCTTTGACATCTCGAGTTAATGATAATTTTCAGGTTCTCAAGCCT
>NZ_CAWPQZ010000169.1:0-1037 GCF_963889785.1 Vibrio sp. S12_S33
AAGTTCCACAAAATCATTTCGACCAAGCCAACTTGCCGAAAACACGGAACGAATTCTCAATGAAATCGTAGCTTGGACCCTAAAAACTGACCAAACACATAACGCCGCGTTAAGTGGTGAGCAACGCTACCACCAGACCTAAGCTATTGTGCCGTAAACACTAAAGCCGATTCAAACTGAAAATGCCAAGCGTTGGGAATCCGTCTTAAACGCTTTGTTATAACATTATTTCCCACGTCATCACGTTACAAAGACCGCGTGTTTCTTTTACACTGGGTCTTAGCTTGATATCGATCCCTGAGGTTGTCGTGAGATTATGCCAACTTGAGTTGTTACTTAAATGCTCACCAATGTAAGCTAACTTCGCAGCATTATTATCAGTGTACTTTTTTGTTAGTCCAGCCGTAATAAACATAGCTGTAGCATTCGGATGAAACTGAAGTAGCTTAGCAAGTTTATCAATGTCATCTTCAAAATGTTTTTGGAGAATAACTTCCCTCGCTTTGAAGTATGTTTTTATTTCATAAAAACATTCAGGATCATTATTATGATCAAAGATCACGCAATCTACTTTTTGAACCATCTCCCTGCCAGCGGTACGTCCCGTTCCTTTTAGAAACCTCTTTAAAAATAGGAACATATAAGCCTGAATATCATATTCAAATATCTGATCTTCACCTTCATTGAGTAGCAGTTCGGTGTTTAAGAATACATTCCGTACTAGTTTTTTATTTATATCTACTAAAGACACCTTTTCTCTCCAACGATACTTTGCTAATGGTGTTATAACGCCCAATTAAGGGGTGAGCAACGCTACCACCTAACCTAAAGCATTGTGCCATAAACACTAAATTGGAAGTAGAACCAAAAATGCCAAGCGTTGGGAATCCCTCTTAAATTGCTTGTTATAACTACATTTTCTTTATTGGTTGGCATGCTAATAAAAAGAAGCAAAACACAAATGTGTACCCTGCTGCATTCAAAGACTTGAGTTCAGCGTAGTGTACCAGTAAAGACATAACTGTAGGGGCGATAAA
>NZ_CAWPQZ010000170.1:0-1018 GCF_963889785.1 Vibrio sp. S12_S33
AAAAATTTAGCGGTTGCTGAAAGGGCGCTTTCTTTGTCGTTGATTCTGCAAGTGGCTCTCTTTGGCTAAGAACGCTGTGATATTTAGGTTTTAGTAAGCATCGTTTTTGTACGTAACTTATTCAAATCTCTTCCTTTCTACGGTGGTTTACTTTGAATTCACTGTAAAATTCACATAACAAGCAATTCAAGTGGATTCTCAACGCGTGGCAGTTTTACTATGCGTTAGGTAAAGTGTTTTACGGTGCAATGCAGCGGCTTGGTTAGTGCGTTGTTCACCACTTAATTGGGCGTTATGTGCTTTTAATGAGGTTAAGAATGAGCGATGTAATTGATTATGAGAAATATAAAGAAGAATCAGACAAATTAAAGAACTATCTTAATAGCGTTGTGGGTTTAGCCACTTTTTCTTTAGCATTGGCTTGCTTATCTTTCGAAAACTCGCGTGTTATTGCGTTATTTTGTACCCCCTTAGTTTTTGGTCTGGCGTTTGCTGCACCAGCGATGCGATCGTTGCTTGAGGCTCTAAATCTAATTGAAAGTGCGGAAAGTAAGCTCGATAGGGAGTTGATGAAAGAAAACCTATATGAGATCACCAATAGAGAGTCTAAATTAAAATTTATTTTGAGTCTCAGTGTGTATATATACTCACTCGTATTCTTTATGCTGGTTTTATTTACACCATGGTTTGCGCGATTAGTAAAAGGATTGATGCTTTGAACTGTTTATTTGAATCCAAGAAACGTACGAGTAAAATTCACATAACAAAGCGTTTAAGAGTGATTCGTAACGCTTGGCATTTTTGGCTTGCATTAATTTCAGTGTCTAAGGTGCAATGCCGTAACTTCGGTATTGCGTTACTCACACCTTAACGCGGCGTTATGACACGACAGTCATCACAGGTTGGATGTACGGTAATGATACTCAAGTTTGAGTGTAATCTAACGGGGTGGAAGAAAGACGGCAAAAAGGACGAATATTAGTTATTTCCATGCTAACCTTGAGGCGCTTTCGCGATC
>NZ_CAWPQZ010000171.1:0-993 GCF_963889785.1 Vibrio sp. S12_S33
GCGTTAGCTGTTTTCTGAAGTCTGACGGTTTATTGTGTCGGTAAGCGGATACATAGAATATATGGGGCGTTCATGGAAGGTGTTGTAGTCGAAAAAAGTAAGATGGGTGAGATTGTATATCTACACTATTGTAAAAAAGAGTTGGTAAATAATCCTTTAGTCATCATCTGTCATGGGTGGAACAATGATAAATATGAAGGTTCTAATCTAGCTTTAAATTTAGCTCTTCAGGGTTACTCTGTTATCTGCTTTGATGCAGATAAACACGGCGAAAGAGATGATGGTAATGCTCAAAATGTTTGTAGTCATTCTAGCTTTATTAAAAGAATGACGGGGGTTATCAAGCAGAATTCAGATGACATAAATACACTCATTGATCACTATCAGAAAGATATTCGGATTGATCCATCGAGGATTGCAGTTGTGGGTATCTCTATGGGAGCAATGTCCACATTTTATTCTTTGACCCAAAATCAACTAATTAAAGTTGCAGTACCAATTCTCGGCTCTCCTGATTTTGTCGGTTTGGAGAAATTCGCCTTAGAAGCAGATTCGGTGAATAAGATTCTTAGTGATGATGAGAAGTTAGCTATTAGGCATATGGCAGAGATTGATCCATGTTTGTACCTTATAGAAAATGAAAGTCGCCCTATGTTGATTATAAATGGCGAGAAAGATGATTGGGTTCCTGCCCATTTTGCGAAGGACTTTTATGAAAAAGTGAAGAGTAAATACGATAAAAATAATACTGAAATTGAATTCAATTTAGCTGATGAATCGCATTATTTTTCCAACGACATGAGAGATCATACGATAAAATGGTTGAATAAAAATTTGTAGGCTAAAAAGTAAATCTGTAGCAATAAACAGCTAACAAGCAATTTAAGAGGGATTCTCAACGCTTGGCATTTTTGCTTCTACTTCAAATTTAGTGTTTATGGTGCAATGTGTTAGGTTGAGTGGTGGCGTTGTTCACCCCTTAATTGGGCGTTA
>NZ_CAWPQZ010000172.1:0-989 GCF_963889785.1 Vibrio sp. S12_S33
GAAATTCAGCTCTGAAAGTCTGGTGAAGCAAAAGGTTTTGTTGTGGCTGAAAGGGCGCTTTCTTTGTTGTTGATTCTGTAAGTGGCTCTCTTCGGCTCAGATCGCTGTGAAATTTAGGTTTTGGTAAGCATCGTTTTGTACGTAACTTATTCAAATCTCTTCATTTCTACGGTGGTTTACTTTGAATTCACGGTAAAATTCACATAACAAGCAATTCAAGTGGATTCTCAACGCGTGGCAGTTTTACTATGCGTCAGGTAAAGTGTTTTACGGTGCAATGCAGCGGCTTGGCCAGTGCGTTGTTCACCACTTAATTGGGCGTTATGTGTTGGATGAGTTTTTGAGGTCAAATCTACGATTTCATTGAGAATTCGTTCCGTGTTTTCGGCAAGTTGGCTTAGTCGAAATGGATTCTTGAACAATCTGAGATTGATCGTTTTCAAGGTTCTTGGGTTGCCTCAATTAAGTTTTGGATCTGGTTTGTGTTGAGTTTTATCGGTTTCAAATCGCTTCAATTGAAATGCATTTTTGACTGATTTGCTTGCTGACATTCAGCACTGAAAGTCTGGTGAAGCAAAAAGTTTAGCTGTTGCTGAAAGGGCGCTTTCTTTGTTGTTGATTCTGTAAGTGGCTCTCTTCGGCTAAGATCGCTGTAAAATTTAGGTTTTGGTAAGCATCGTTTTGTACGTAACTTATTAAAATCTCTTCATTTCTATGGTGGTTTACTTTGAATTCACGGTAAAATTCACATAACAAGCAATTCAAGTGGATTCTCAACGCGTGGCAGTTTTACTATGCGTTGAGTAAAGTGTTTTACGGTGCAATGCAGAGGCTTGGTCAGTGCGTTGTTCACCACTTAATTGGGCGTTAGCTGGGGTTAAGAAAAACGGTGAATTTAGGGTGGAAAAGCTTTTAGTTTTCTAGCTACACACCGGACAAATCTCAGCTTATCAACTATCTCGCCAGTGGCACTTTTCGGGAAGTGGTTG
>NZ_CAWPQZ010000173.1:0-982 GCF_963889785.1 Vibrio sp. S12_S33
TCAGAGCTGAATGTCAGCAAGAAAACCAGTCAAAAGGACATTTCAATTAAAGCGATTTGAAACTGACGAAACTCAACACAAGCCAGATCCAAAACTTAATTGAGGCAACCCAAGAACCTTGAAAACGCTCAACTTCAGAAGTTCCACAAAATCATTTCGGCCAAGTCAACTTGCCGAAAACACGGAACGAATTTTCAATGAAATCGTAGCTTTGACCTAAAAAACTGACCAAACACATAACGCCGCGTTAAGGGGCGCAGGCACGCAATACAAAAGTAACCGCATAGCACCTTAACCACTAAACCTTACGCAAATTGAAAATGCCACGCGTGCCAAGTCCCGCTTTAACGCTTTGTTAGGCATTTCCCAACGTGCTGATTTTATTACTTAATTCCCAACATTCTAATGACTCACCATCACTATCCACAACAATGTTTTTATAAATGAATCCATTTTTGCGAACAACATTAAGTGACGCAGAGTTCTCAGAAGATATCAATGCAAAGACAACTTTGACCAAACCAGATTCAAACGCTATTTGGCAAAGTTTGTTAACTGCTAAAGTTGCAATACCTTTACCTTGATGGCTAGAAGAAACGTTGTAGCCAATTTCAACTCGACCGTCGTTCGGTGGATTCTTGAAACCACAACTGCCAATTAACTGGTCATTTGACGTCATAAAGTATGGTAAAGACCAAACTTCACATATCGAATCACGATAATGATTAAGAGAGCGCTCTAAAACATGATTTGGAGGAACTCCGTCGATCATATACTTGAGATCAGATTGACCATAACGCAACATTTTTAGCTCATTTTCATTTAGCTGAATGAGTTCCATAATTTCCTTATGCCTAACGCCAAATTAAGGTGTGAACAACGCTAGCCACCTGACCTAAAGCATTGTGCCATAAACACTAAACTAGCTTGAAGTGAAAGCGCCGAGCGTTGTGAATCACTCTTAAATTTCTTGTTATGTTAA
>NZ_CAWPQZ010000174.1:0-946 GCF_963889785.1 Vibrio sp. S12_S33
AAAGTGCAGCAGCTAACTAGGCGTTTAAGACGGATTCCCAACGCTTGGGAGTTTCGGGTCTAGGTTGAGTTTTGTGTTTAAAGCACAATGGTTTAGGATTGTGGTCGCGTTGCTCACCACTTAACGCAGCGTTAGCTTTTTAATGGGAACAGGAGTAAATATTGGACGATATTTCAGTCAATTTGGTTTTAGGTGTAGTTGCAGGTCTAATCACTACAATTGTGCTCTTTATTTGTAGAGCAATAGCCTACGATGTTGTTATGCCATGGCTAAGAAAATCTACTTATCAAGGAATCAATATCGACGGCACTTGGTATCGTAGATCTCGTAGCCAACGAGCTGTTATCGAACTGGAACAAGATACGAATATTATAAAGGGTAAAGCTACTGTAATCGTAAACGATGATAGCAAGCCTTTGGCTCATCAAGATGGTACGTGCTTAGATGATATTCGTACATTTGATATTGAAGGTAAAATTAGCAACGGGTTTGTTCATTTAGTGATGTGGCATACCAATAAGCAAAGGCTAGGGTTACATACTTACTTGCTAAAAGTGACTGCTGATGGCACCAAACTGTCAGGGAAAAGCAGCTGGTATGCTCCACTAGCAGATATTATAAATTCTGGAAATACAGACCTGTACAGAAGTGATGCTTTAGCTCTTAAAGCGTTAGAACAGTCCGAAGGTCCGACGAAACCAAAAAGCTAACAATCTGTTTAAGAGTGATTCGCAACGCTTGGCATTTTTGTTATGCGTTGGTTTAAGTGATTAAGGTGGTATGCAGCTACTATGGTCTTGCGTTGCTCACACCTTAACAGGGCGTTATAACTACCGTCCGATTTGAACTCCCTCGAATTACTTTCCGAATTCTTTGCGCAGTTCGACTCCCATGACTAGTTTAGTACTGCATTGAAACCAGATGAGAGTACATATGTTTAAGTGTC
>NZ_CAWPQZ010000175.1:0-932 GCF_963889785.1 Vibrio sp. S12_S33
GTGGGCGAAATCATGGCGAATGTTAAAGCTATAAACAAAGTCATAGGACTAGGTATGCCCGTCAGAAGCTAACGGCTAGTCATATATGGTGTTATTGTTCTTCAAACTGATTTGATCAACAACGCCGCTCCTCAATGGTCTCGAACTTGAACCAGAACATAAGAAAGTTGTTCCCCTCGCTTTGTTACAATTAGCGCTTGAACACAATGCTGCAATTATAAAATTAATTAGCCTTGGGTATCATGGTTCAGCGCTAGCCCTACTTCGCCCACAAAGGGACGCGTTCTTACGCGGTATTTGGATGTATCGTTGTGCATCAGAAGATCAACTACTGAAGTTTATGAAAGGTAAAGAGCCACCGGGTATTAAAGTCCAACTTGCTCAAGTCGAACAAACTGAAGGTTATCGACATGGTCATTTGTCTCAGCGTATGAGTGAAATAAAAGAGTTCTTGCATGATTTCACTCACGGTGGGCTTTATCAATCAGCTAGTCGCGATAAAGGCCATCGAATAGCCGGTGGGCATTCAGAAGAGCAAATTCAGTGGCTAGTAAAGCAATCTTTGATGCTTTCATTCCTGACTACGTTGGAGGTATGCCATATCTTCAATGATGCACCTAGAGCACATGAATTAACATCTATATTCAATAAACTGATGGAAGTTCATAGCTAGAGGTGAGTTGCGCTATAACAAACAATTTAAGAGGGATTCCCAACGCTTGGCACCTTTGCTTCTACTTCAAGTTTAGTGTTTATGGCACAATGCTTTAGGTTTGCGTGGTAGCGTTGTTCACCCCTTAATTGGGCGTTAGCAGGGGTTAAGAAAACGGTGAATTTAGGGTGGAAAGGCTTTGGGTTTTCTAGCTACACACCGGACAAATCTCAGCTTCTCAACTATCTCGCCAGTGGCACTTTTCGGGAAGTGTTTGAAC
>NZ_CAWPQZ010000176.1:0-929 GCF_963889785.1 Vibrio sp. S12_S33
GGCGTTGTTGCCTAAATCAGTTGAACCTTTTCCAAGTCCTGCGATCTGATCCTTTGTGATGGTAAGAGCGGTGATGACATGGGGAAAACGAAAAAGAAGATAACTAACTGGGCGGAGTACAATAAGGCTCTGTGCAAGCGTGGTTCGGTTACGTTCTGGATAGATGACTCAGCCATTGATGCATGGCAATGCAAAACCCACCATGGTAAGCGTGGTAGAGGCTTCCAGTACTCAGATACAGCAATTGAAACTGCTTTGATGATTAAGGGCATCTTCTCTCTGCCATTACGTGCACTTCAAGGCTTTATCGACTCGATCTTTGAACTATTGGATGTACCGCTGACGTCCCCTGACTACACCTGTATCAGTAAACGCTCGAAGACGGTTCAGGTCAAATATCGTAATAAATCTAGAGGGGCTATTCGCCATATTGCCATTGACTCAACTGGCCTCAAAGTCTTTGGTGAGGGTGAATGGAAAGTGAAAAAGCATGGTGCAGATAAACGCAGAACATGGCGCAAACTACACTTAGCTGTTGATGTAGATACTCACGAGGTGATTAGTGCGGAAGTCAGTCTAGTCAATGTTGGCGATAGTGAAGTGCTACCTACGTTGCTCAACCCACTACGCAGAAAGGTCACTGCTGTATCTGCCGATGGAGCATATGACACCAAAAATTGCCACGAGACTTTGAAAAAGAAAGGTTGTACCCCGTTGATACCGCCTCGAAAGAATGCAGCACTTTGGGAAGATGGTCATCCCAGAAACGGAGCAGTAACCGCTCTGAAAAATGGAACAATAGCGGAGTGGAAAGCCCAATCTGGTTATCACTATCGCTCAATATCTGAGACTGCAATGTCCCGATATAAAGGACTAACAAGCGGTAGACTGAGCTTGAGATGTTACAACGCTCAAGTGGGCGAAATCAT
>NZ_CAWPQZ010000177.1:0-911 GCF_963889785.1 Vibrio sp. S12_S33
CGATTCGACCCCTTGATATTCACGCACCACTAAGGTGTCGTCTGCCAACCCATCCACTTTGAGCCTAAAACTTAACGTCGCCATTTATCTTCCCTTCCACATTTGAATGTCGAAAAACCTTAAGCTCAATACACAACAAAATGCTATGTACTGAGCTTAAGGCTCCAATGTGGGTCGCCCGCCCTAAGGACATGAAACACGAACGAGCGACCCAAAAAACTAAGCGTGATTACGCTTCAACAGGCTTGCGCCAGTCGTCTGAGCCTGAAGTACCAGCATTAATGTGATCCCACAGGATTTTACGGTAAGACATAGAAACCGTAACGTTTTGCGTGAAATCAGAGTTAGTTGGATCTTGGCAGTGTGGCATTTCACATTGAATGTCCACGATAGACGCGCTTTCCAGTTTGGTGGTGAAGAAGTTTTCTTGCTTACCTTCGATAGAGGTGCGGTACCATTTTAGCTCAACCGATTTCATCTTCTCACCAGACGCCAATGCGTTGTAAAGAAGCGGAACCGCTTTATTTAGCGCTACGGTAAATTTGAATGGCTTATGAACACGTTGACCAGAAGGCTGACCAGATTGTGGGTCAGTTGGGACGGTTACCACGTGGTCAAATTGTTGAACTAACATTTGGTCTTCATGACCTTCAACAAATGCATCGCCGATAGAATCAGTAGATAGAGCACCTGCAGTGATAAGACCCTGAGTTTCGCCGTCGATAGAGATATAACATGGAGTTGGCATTGCAAATTCCTTACTTTACTTAAATGATGAATGTATTTTGCGCAAATTCATCACCTATAGAGCAAGGTCGATGCCAACCTTAAGATTGTTTAATTTCAATGAGTTATAATGACAAATGAAACATATTGAGCAATAACCTGCCTAGCGTAAGCAACTTTTTGCT
>NZ_CAWPQZ010000178.1:0-908 GCF_963889785.1 Vibrio sp. S12_S33
AGCAGCTAACTAGGCGTTTAAGACGGATTCCCAACGCTTGGGAGTTTCGGTTCTAGGTTGAGTTTTGTGTTTAAGGCGCAATGGTTTAGGATTGTGGTCGCGTTGCTCACCACTTAACGCGGCGTTAGCTGTTAAAAGGTGTCTACCTATAAATTATTGGAGGATTTATGAAAGGTCATGCTAAATGTTTATGTGGTTCAGTCGAACTAGAAGTTGAATATGCTAGTAATGAGGTGGCGGCATGTCACTGTAGCATATGTCGCAATTGGGGCGGTGGTCCAATGCTAGCCATCGATTGTGCTGATTCAGTACAAATAGCAGATGAAGAAAGTGTCACAAGATACTCATCCTCAGAGTGGGCAGATAGAGGGTTTTGCAATAAGTGTGGAACACATTTGTTTTATTACCTTAAGCCTGCAAATCAGTATCACCTGCCAGTTGGCTTGCTTCAAGGTGATGACAATTTTCAGTTTACTCATCAAATATTTGTTGATGAGAAGCCCGAATACTATGATTTCAAGAACGAAACTCAGAATATGACTGGTGCTGAAGTGTTTGCTCATTTTGAAGCTGAAGGGTAAACAGCTAACAAACAATTTAAGAGGGATTCCCAACGCTTGGTATTTTTGCTTCTACTTCAAGTTTAGTGTTTATGGCACAGTGCTTTAGGTTTGGGTGGTAGCGTTGCTCACCCCTTAATTGGGCGTTAGCAGGGGTTAAGAAAAACGTTGAATTTAGGGTGGAAAGGCTTTGGGTTTTCTAGCTACACACTGGACAAATCTCAGCTTCTCAACTATCTCGCCAGTGGCACTTTTTGGAAAGTGTTTGAACTTAACGAAGTCTGCTTACGGGAAGTGTTGTGTTTGTTAAGTTCGTTGGTGCGGCTTCTTTGGTGTTGAAATTTATGC
>NZ_CAWPQZ010000179.1:0-907 GCF_963889785.1 Vibrio sp. S12_S33
ACATAACGCCCAATTAAGGGGTGAGCAACGCTACCGCCCAACTTAAAGCATTGTACCGTAAACACTAAAATTGAAGTAGAAGAAAAAATGCCAAGCGTTGGGAATCCCTCTTAAATTGTTTGTTAAATGCCTTGCACTAAACTCAAATTGCTTTAACCTTTATCACACTTTTTGTTTTGTCATCTATGGATTATTAGTATTTGGCTTAGCTTTGCTACCTAACCAAGAACCATTATGACAACTACACTTCGCATCCGTTACCAAACTATTGTCATTGGAAACAATGATATACATCTATGTACTTTACGTGATAAACAACAGTTTAACGACCCTAAAAACACGGCACAAAACTTAGGCATCTCTTCTGCTTCATGGCCAATTTTCGGGGTAGTTTGGCCATCCAGTTTAGTTCTAGCACACCATGTTCTTAATTTAGATACCAATAACAAACGAATTCTTGAAGTCGGTTGCGGCATTGGATTATCAAGCCTACTTCTGAATGAGCAAATGGCAAACATCACCGCCACGGATTATCACCCTGAAGTTGAAACATTCCTAAACAGAAACACTCAACTTAATAATCGGAAAAAAATTGCTTTCGAACGTGTCGACTGGGCAGATGCAAACAGTCAACTCGGCCTTTTTGATTTAATCATTGGTAGCGACCTTTTATATGAAGACCAACACACCTCATTGTTGGCTCAGTTCATTCAAACTCATGCTAATCCGACATGCGATATTATTATTGTTGACCCAGACCGAGGTCGGAAAAATAAACTTAGTGCGAAAATGAGTGAATATGGATTTACGAGTGATCACATAAGACCAGACAATACCGATTATTTAGAGCAAAAATTTAAAGGTCACATACTCAGATTTTCGCGTACATCTGAAAGCATTTAACGCC
>NZ_CAWPQZ010000180.1:0-903 GCF_963889785.1 Vibrio sp. S12_S33
TTCACATAACAAGCAATTCAAGTGGATTCTCAACGCGTGACAGTTTTACTATGCGTTAGGTAAAGTGTTTTACGGTGCAATGCAGCGACTTGGTCAGTGCGTTGTTCACCACTTAATTGGGCGTTATACGCTTTAAAGGGAGTTAAAATGAGAAAGTTAAGTGGTTCATGCCTTTGTAATAAGGTCAAAATTGAAGTCCCAGATGAGTTTGAGTACATGGGGAACTGCCATTGCTCTGAGTGTCGGAAGTTTACGGGTTCAGACTATTCTTCAGTTGGTGGCTTAAGCTCAGACAAGTTCGTTTTCACTTCGGGTGAAGAGTTCGTAAGTATTTATAGGAAAAGTGAAGAAACGGAATTAGCCTTCTGTCGTATTTGTGGTTCTAGTTTGTTTTCACGAAAGTTGAAAACAGGCAAACACAATATTCGGCTGGGTGTTTTGGACGAAACTCCAACCCATAAACCGAGCTTTCATATCTTTACAGGCTCGAAAGCACCATGGAATGAAATCTCAGATGATCTAAAACAGTTCGAAAAGGGGCCAGTTAAGTAGCGCTCCCTCGAGCACGCGTATAACAAGCAATTTAAGAGGGATTCACAACGCTTGGCATTTTAGCTTCTACTTCAAATTTAGTGTTTATGGCACAATGTTTTAGGTTTGGGTGGGGGCGTTGTTCACCCCTTAATTGGGCGTTATGCTTTTCGGGAGGATATATGGAAGTTTCGCTGTATGGCGCAAAAGGCTCGAATAGCTCTGAAAGGGTGGAGTGGGTACTGAATTTTAAGGGTATACATTACGATAGAATTGAGATCAGCTCTGACGAACTAACGACAACATACCTAGATATAAATCCTTTTGGATATGTTCCATCTCTTTGTATCGATGGTTCGGTTTTTTCTGAAT
>NZ_CAWPQZ010000181.1:0-901 GCF_963889785.1 Vibrio sp. S12_S33
TCAAACACTTCCCGAAAAGTGCCACTGGCGAGATAATTGAGAAGCTGAGATTTGTCCGGTGTGTAGCTAGAAAACCGAAAGCCTTTCCACCCTAAATTCACAGCTTTTCTTAACCCCAGCTAACGCCGCATTAAGGTGTGAGCGACGTTTGGCTATACTTGAGCGAAGCGAAAGCGCCAAGCGTTGCGAATCACTCTTAAATGCTTTGTTATGTGTGTTTTTTCATGATTGACTTTGTTGCCTCTTTTAAAGGGTCCAACAGATCTTTTAGGTTCTTTGTACGGCTTTGATATGTTGCATAGGAACTCTTAGGATGGGTGTAATGCCCTTGAACCTTTTCAACATCTTGATGCGCTTTCAGTATTATCTTTTGACCGTCACCGGACTCAAAAGTAATTTCCGGAAAATATAGTACGCATAGCATTTCCAATTTATCCGCTATTTCTGCACTTTCTGCCATTTTATCTAACGTAGTTTGGTCAGCAATAGACGAGTTAAAAAGCCTAGACAAAATATCCAATGAAATCCGTTCATAAGCGTATATTGTAGTAAGAAGCTCCTCTACTTTAGTAATGAATAACTCCTTCTTTGCTCTTATAGAAATAAACCACTGATTTAAAAGTAAAATCAACACAGCAAGAACGACAGAAACAACTATCGAAAACAGTTTTGCTTGCTCTGCTGGAGTTGAAAAAGTCGCTACCAACCAATTATACATTTACCTACCACTGCTAATATTCTCTAACTTTAAGTGAACTGACTCGCCCACACACATAACGCCCAATTAAGTGGTGAACAACGCACTGACCAAGCCGCTGCATTGCACCGTAAAACACTTTACCTGACGCATAGTAAAACTACCACGCGTTGAGAATCCACTTGAATTGTTTGTTATGCAAAT
>NZ_CAWPQZ010000182.1:0-900 GCF_963889785.1 Vibrio sp. S12_S33
AAAGCAGCGAGAACTAATACTAAAAGACAAAATTTACGAAACATACTACCAATCATTGAGATAATCCTTTTCTACCAAACGCTCCATGTTGCTCATAACGCCCAATTAAGTGGTGAACAACGCACTGACCAAGCCACTGCATTGCACCGTAAAGCACTTTACCTGACGCATAGTAAAACTGCCACGCGTTGAGAATCCACTTGAATTGTTTGTTATGCCTTGCCCCATTCCGTTCGAAGGACTGCCAAAACCACTGTATCCCACCACTTTCCTTTAAAAAAGCGATGCTCTCTAAAATGAGCTTCTTGGCGCATACCTAATGACTTACAGAGCTTAATGGCTGGCAGGTTCCTACTAATTGTCTCCGCATAGATACGGTGAACTCCCAATTCCGAAAAACCAAAGTCTGCGAGAGCTAAGGCCGCTTCATGACTCAACTTATTACCTTGCGATGTTCTGGAAAAAGCACACCCCATTGATGCTTGCTGATTGTCCTCTAGACGTAAACAAACCGTCCCAATGAACTCCCCTGACACCTTACATTCAACAGCCAATTGATATGATTTTCTTGGTTTCTCAGAAGCCTGGGCAATAAACAAGTTTGTTAACTCCCTGTATTTATTAGGGTCACAATCGCTTTCGTCATAGAAACGTTGATATTTAGCATCCTGAGACATAGCAACAAAAGCGGCCTCATCGTTCGAAGTCATATCCCGAATAATCAAACGCTTAGTCTCGATTTTAAACATCGATAGTTCCTTTTTCTTCGTGAGGCATAACGCCGCGTTAAGTGGTGAGCAACGCGACCACAATCCTAAACCATTGCGCCTTAAACACAAAACTCAACCTAGAATCGAAACTCCCAAGCGTTGGGAATCCGTCTTAAACGCCTAGTTAGCT
>NZ_CAWPQZ010000183.1:0-892 GCF_963889785.1 Vibrio sp. S12_S33
TGTTTTGGGAGAACCACCGCTCTTTTAAGTTTAACTTACTGATGATCTGGTGAAACTCCAGTGAAAAGAGCAAATTAGTAGGTGCGCATAGCCCAAATCACCTATAGCGCACTGAAATATAACAAACAATTTAAGAGTGATTCAGCACGCTTGGCATTTTTGGTTTGGGTTGAGTGTAGTGTTTACGGTGGTCAAATTAAGTGTCGTGGTCGCGTGCTTCACACCTTAATTGGGCGTTATGCAACTCAGGTAAATTTAGGGGGTAAATCTTTGGGATTTCTCAGGCCATTTGTTTTGTGTTGTCGGCAAATCAGCATTTCCACACCAAAATTCTTGGATCACTCAAACCGTAAAACAGGCAAGATTCTTTGCTTGCCTCAATCAGTTTTAGCGTTGGCGCGTTGTCAGTTTTGCGGGTGCAAAGTGTGGAAAGGGCAAGTTAATCGATCATTTCGCATTTGCTGAAAGTCTTGCTCGGTGAGTTTTTCTCATTCAAAAGCTTGGTTTGTCGCTGAAAGGTGGACTTTGTTTTGGTGGCTTATTTATCACGGTTCAGGCTTTGGCTGATTCTTGATTCACTTAACCAATATTTTGATTGTTTTCTTAATCAAATGTAGTGTAACTTCTGTTTTATCTTATTGAATTTGCATAACAAAGCATTTAAGACGGATTCGCAACGCTTGGCGGTTTTAGTGTAAATTCAGTTTTTTCGTTTTAAGTGGTTTGTCGAAGCATTGGTGTTTAGCGTCGCTCACCACTTAATGCGGCGTTAGCTGGGGTTAAGAAAAACGGTGAATTTAGGGTGGAAAAGCTTTTAGTTTTCTAGCTACACACCGGACAAATCTCAGCTTATCAACTATCTCGCCAGTGGCACTTTTCGGGAAGTGGTTGA
>NZ_CAWPQZ010000184.1:0-884 GCF_963889785.1 Vibrio sp. S12_S33
TTGAAAGCCCTTCGAGCCTCACTACAATTTTCCCATTTTTAACCTTGGCATTAAAACCATCTCTCTGTAATGAGCTTACTAAATCATCCATAATTGTTGTCTCCATTTCTATTTTGGCGCATAACGCCCAATTAAGGTGTGAAGCACGCTACCACAACACTCAAACTGGACGCCGTAATCACTGAACTAGACCCAAACAAAAAGTGCCAAGCGTGCTGAATCACTCTTAAATTGTTTGTTATAAGCGTGTTTCGTTTTACCACATTCTATCTAAATCTTGTGCGTATAAAGAAATAGCTCGCTGATACTCTTTAATTGCGTCACTGTTCGTGGTTGATACTAAAAGCTCAAGTAGTAATGATGTTGCTTCTTTATGACGTCCTAAGTTGTAGAGACACATGGCATAGAAAGGCTGAACTTCAATAGAACTAGGGTACTCTTTTAGAGTTTGCTCAAAATAGCTTAACGCCTCCGAATACATGCCAAGACTTCGATAGGTACTCGCTAGCCCGAATAAAGCATCGAACCTTTCTACCGACGATAACAGACCTGCAAGAGATGACAGATAATGAGTAACCGCTTCTTGCTCTTTACCTTCGTTGTCGTATGACCAAGCAATTTGCAGGTGAGCCCTAGCAGAGTAAGTTTCATCGTTTAACAGCGTTTTTAGCAAAGCTCTCGACTCTTGGTACTTAGCCTCTTTCCGCAATTTAATTGCTTGTTTGATGATATTTTCCATAATTTCCCTCGAAGCTTATAACGCCGCGTTAAGTGGTGAGCAACGCGACCACAATCCTAAACCATTGCGCCTTAAACACAACACTCAACCTAGAGCCGAAACTCCCAAGCGTTGGGAATCCGTCTTAAACGCCTAGTTAGCTGCT
>NZ_CAWPQZ010000185.1:0-873 GCF_963889785.1 Vibrio sp. S12_S33
TGCTAACAAGCAATTTAAGAGGGATTCCCAACGCTTGGCACTTTTGCTTCTACTTCAAATTTAGTGGTTACGGTACAATGCGTTAGGTTGGGTGGTAGCGTTGCTCACCCCTTAATTGGGCGTTATACGACGTACGGTGTTAAAATTTGTTGCATATCATTTTCTTATGGTTAATATTAGTCGAATCGTTTGTGGGAATATTTTCTGTAACTCTTTAACCCAAACGAGGAAATGGTATGTATGATATCTCTGATTTTTCAATAGCTAATGGTCGCCTGTCTATCAAGGAAGATAGCTATGAGCTTTCCAAAATTAAGAGCGTCAAAGTAGTTAAAAACAAACTGAGTTCGCATCTAGTCAAGGCGTCTGTTATTTCTGCTATAGCTTCAAGCATTTTATGGCTATTCGAGCCATTTGCCACACCTTGGGGATTTGATATCAATGCTGGAGTTGTAGCTCTAGTCATCACATTCCCAGTGGTTTTATTACTCTCTCTTTTTCGCTCAAAGTATCAGCTTCAAGTTGAGTTTGAACATCAAGATGAGGTTGGTTTGCAATGGGTAACGGTAGCAAGTGGTAAGGCTGAGCAAGAACTGACAGTGTTTAAAAAAATAGAGCAAGACTTGTCGCAAGCTGTCGTATAACAAACAATTTAAGTGGATTCTCAACGCGTGGCAGTTTTACTATGCGTTGAGTAAAGTGTTTTATGGTGTAATGCAGTGGCTTGGCCAGTGCGTTGTTCACCACTTAATTGGGCGTTAGCTGGGGTTAAGAAAAACGGTGAATTTAGGGTGGAAAGGCTTTCTGTTTTCTAGCTACACACCGGACAGATTTCAGCTTCTCAACTATCTCGCCAGTGGCACTTTTTGGAAA
>NZ_CAWPQZ010000186.1:0-866 GCF_963889785.1 Vibrio sp. S12_S33
CATTTGTCAGTCGTTGAAGATACCCGTTCTGACATTAATCAAAAACATGACCTTATTGACGTTATGTTCCTTGTTATTAGCGCTATCGCATCTGGGTGCGAAGGCTGGCAAGACATTGAATTTTATGGTGAAGAAAAGCTAACGTGGTTAAGAAAATACAGACCATTCGAACATGGCATTCCTCGACGACACACGATTGCTCGTATATTGCGTTCCGTTGTTGCGGAGTCATTGCTTGAAGCGTTAGCCTTATGGATAAACGAACAAAGAACCAATAAAAGTAGGCCCGTCATTGCATTTGATGGAAAGGTTCTGCGTGGTTCTTATCGAAATGATAGGAAAACCGCACTACAGTTGGTCACGGCATACGACACTGAGCGTGGCCTCGTTCTGAGCCAAAAGTCGACTGAAAACAAGAATGGCGAGATCAGCGTTGTGCGACAAATGCTTGATGTTATTAATGTAAAAGGCAGTGTGGTCACGGTTGATGCCCTGCATTGCCAGCGCGAAACCCTAGAGAAGATAAAAGAAAAGAAAGCGCATGTTGTCGTTCAAGTGAAGAACAACCAACCGAAACTAAGAGCGGCTGTTGTTGAACAGTTTCAGACTGTCTTCGATGCCAAGAAAGAGAGAATAGTCACTGAAATCAGAGAGAAACATCATGGTCGTAGCGAAGAACGATACGTGTTTCAACTTAAGGCCAAGTTACCCGAAGAACTAACAAAAAAATGGCCAACGGTAAGAAGCATCATAGCAGTGGAACGCCACCGAGTGATAAACGGTAAAGGTACTGTAGATACGTCTTACTACATAAGCTCCATGTCGCCGAATCACAAATTGCTTGGCCATTATATTCGCCAACACTG
>NZ_CAWPQZ010000187.1:0-865 GCF_963889785.1 Vibrio sp. S12_S33
CCTTGAAAACGATCAATCTCAAGTTGTTCAAGAATCCATTTCGACTAAGCCAACCTGCCGAAAACACGAAACGAATTCTCAATGAAATCGTAGAATTAACCTCAAAAACTCATCCAACACATAACGCTGCGTTAAGTGGTGAGCAACGCGACCACAATCCTAAACCATTGCGCCTTAAACACAAAATTCAACCTAGAACCGAAACTCCCAAGCGTTGGGAATCCGTCTTAAACGCCTAGTTAGCTGCTGCACTTTCGCTAGCAAATTACACCAAAATGCCTAATTTGAAACACATTATTGCTTTCAAGCGGCAAAGTAAAACGGACAGCTGTGAAATTAAAACCCAATCCACGAAATGCGCTTGGCAAAGAAGAAATGACCGAGGAAATCCCCATTACTAACCATGGTAATTTACAAAGAATTCTATCGAAAAAGCCAACGACAGAGCACACGAAACGAATTTAGGCATTCATGAATTTCGACAACAAAGAAACCGCGCCAACGAACTTAACAAGCACAACACTTCCCGTAAGCAGACTTCGTTAAGTTCAAACTCTTCCCGAAAAGTGCCACTGGCGAGATAGTTGAGAAACTGAGACTTGTCCGGTGTGTAGCTAGAAAACCGAAAGCCTTTCCACCCTAAATTCACCGTTTTTCTTAACCCCAGCTAACGCCCAATTAAGTGGTGAACAACGCACTGGCCAAGCCGCTGCATTGCACCGTAAAACACTTTACTCAACGCATAGTAAAACTGCCACGCGTTGAGAATCCACTTGAATTGCTTGTTATGTGACTTGGATTCAAGTACGAAGTGCGACACCTCTGAACATAAAAACAGTGAGATGCGATAATCATCATTTTTGCT
>NZ_CAWPQZ010000188.1:0-865 GCF_963889785.1 Vibrio sp. S12_S33
GCGTTAACTGCACAGGAGGAAGTCGTGCAAGAAGAATATATGGAGTACTACGCAAAGTTTGATGAAGAGAAGCGCCTTCTTTCACAAAATATTACGCGTATTGAGTTTGATACAACATTGAGTGTGTTGGAGTCTTATATCGATCCAGCAAGTAATCTAACTGAGCTTGGTGCTGCGACTGGACGTTATTCCCTTCATTATGCTCAACAAGGTGTTAATGTAACAGCGGTTGAGCTAGTTCCTGAACTAGTCGAACAACTCAATAGTAATGCAAAACGCCAGTCTTTGAGCTTATCTGTCCACGAAGCAAATGCAACAGACGTCAGCTTTATAGAGAATGGTAGTCAAGATATCGTATTAATTTTGGGGCCACTTTATCACATACAGTCAAAGTCAGATCGAGAAGCAGTGCTGAAAGAGGCTAATCGAGTCTTAAAACCAAATGGGATTGTTGCGATAGCTTATATCAGCCGTTTCTTTGTTGCAGGTTTGCTCGCAAAGATGTCTAACGATTTAGTTTCATCAACTGTGTTAAGTGAGTTAAATGGAAGTGGCTTAGTTACTTCACCTGACGTAGACCCATTTTTTAGAACTGGTTACTTTGCTAAGCCATCCGAAATTGAATCTCTAGCAGTTCAAACGGGCTTTAGTGTCGAAAGTCATATTGCAACAGATGGTTATGTTCGCTTTATTGGTCAAGAGGTCAACCAACTTAGCGAGCAGCAGTATCAAGCTTGGTTGAAGTATCACCTTTCTACATGTGCAGAACCATCATTGCTTGGTAGTAGTAATCATGGTTTAGTTATTGCGAAAAAGTGCAGTTAACAAGCAATTTAAGAGGGATTCTCAACGCTTGGCATTTTTG
>NZ_CAWPQZ010000189.1:0-863 GCF_963889785.1 Vibrio sp. S12_S33
GAAATTCAGCTCTGAAAGTCTGGTGAAGCAAAAGGTTTTGTTGTGGCTGAAAGGGCGCTTTCTTTGTTGTTGATTCTGTAAGTGGCTCTCTTCGGCTCAGATCGCTGTGAAATTTAGGTTTTGGTAAATATCGTTTTTGTACGTAACTTATTAAAATTCCTTCATTTCTACGGTGGTTTACTTTGATTTCACGGTAAAATTCACATAACAAGCAATTCAAGTGGATTCTCAACGCGTGGCAGTTTTACTCTGCGTCAGGTAAAGTGTTTTACGGTGCAATGCAGCGGCTTGGCCAGTGCGTTGTTCACCACTTAATTGGGCGTTAGCTGGGGTTAAGAAAAACGGTGAATTTAAGGTGGAAAGGCTTTGGGTTTTCTAGCTACACACCGGACAAATTTCAGCTTTTCAACTATCTCGCCAGTGGCACTTTTCGGGAAGCGTTTGAACTTAACGAAGCCTGCTTACGGGAAGAGTTGTGTTTGTTAAGTTCGTTGGTGTGGCTTCTTTGTTGTTGAAATTCATGAATGCCTAAATTCGTTTTGTGTGTTTTGTCATTGGCTTTTTCGATGGAATTCTTTGCAAATTACCGAGCTCAGGAATGGTGATTTCCTCGACCATTTTTTCTTTGCCAAGCGCATTTCGTGGATTAAGTTTTAATTTCACAGCTGTCCGTTTTACTTTGCCGTTTGAAAGCAATAATTTGTTTCAAATTAGGCATTTTGGCGTAATTTGCTAACGAAAGTGCAGCAGCTAACTAGGCGTTTAAGACGGATTCCCAACGCTTGGGAGTTTCGGCTCTAGGTTGAGTTTTGTGTTTAAGGCACAATGGTTTAGGATTGTGGTCGCGTTGCTCACCACTTAAC
>NZ_CAWPQZ010000190.1:0-828 GCF_963889785.1 Vibrio sp. S12_S33
ATGCCTGTTTCAATTTGTGGTCATTGGCTTGCGCACCAACTGAAATCAGGCACAAAGCTGCCACAAATATTGCTAAAAACTTCTTCATATACTCAAATCCCTTGGATTCACATAACGCCCAATTAAGGGGTGAGCAACGCTACCACCCAACCTAAAGCATTGTACCGTAAACACTAAAATTGAAGTAGAAGCAAAATGCCAAGCGTTGGGAATCCCTCTTAAATTGTTTGTTATGTTTTTAATTTGAAGAAGAGGAAAAGGTTTTTGACAAAGGGCAGATTAACTGCCCTTGCCATGGTCACATTGGTAAGACTAACAACAGCCAAGCAGATGCTTTAACAATTGCCGCTATATCAACAGAAACCTGTATGTTTCGAGTTTTCAAGGTGAACATAATAATCGCCTAAGAAATCCCGAGCCGGCTCAGGCATTAATCCTGAATTTTAACGTGACTGGCCATCACGCGTAATTCAACTAGTAGCTAACTAAAAAGAACTACGATTGCTTTGCTTTTAGTTCGAGTAAAAGCAGCGTAGTGTCGAACCAACAAAGCGTAATCTCTATCGCGAGACAGACGAAGCTAAGGTCACCGACCGTCGCAATACACTTTATTGCACCACTGTTACGGGGTCTGGCACCGCCATTATCCGTAAGTGGCTACATTTTCAGACATTTTTGATTGTTAGTCAAACTGGATAGAAACATAACGCCCAATTAAGGGGTGAGCCACGAGACCACGACACCCAATTTGGATGCCGTAAACACTAAACCTGACTTAAACCCAAAATGCCAAGCGTGGGGAATCCCTCTTAAATTGTTTGTTATGCG
>NZ_CAWPQZ010000191.1:0-791 GCF_963889785.1 Vibrio sp. S12_S33
CTTAAAAACGATCAATCTCAGGTTGTTCAAGAATCCAGTTCGACCAAACCAACCTGCCGAAAACACGGAACGAATTATCAATGAAATCGTAGCTTTGACCTTAAAAACTCATCAAACACATAACGCCCAATTAAGTGGTGAACAATGCACTGGCCAAGCCGCTGCATTGCACCGTAAAACACTTTACTCAACGCATAGTAAAACTGCCACGCGTTGAGAATCCACTTGAATTGCTTGTTATGTGAATTTTACCGTGAATTCAAAGTAAGCCACCGTAGAAATGAAGAGATTTGAATAAGTTACGTACAAAAACGATGCTTACCAAAACCTAAATTTCACAGCGATCTTAGCCAAAGAGAGCCACTTACAGAATCGACAACAAAGAAAGCGCCTTTTCAGCAACCGCTAAATTTTTTGCGTCACCAGATTTTCAGAGCTGAACTTCAGCAAGTGAATCAGTCAAAAAAGCATTTCAATTTAAGCGATTTGAAACTGACGAAACTCAACACAAACCAGATCCAAAACTTAATTGAGGTAACCCAAGAACCTTGAAAATGATCAATCTCAGATTGTTCAAGAATCCATTTCGAGCAAGCCAACTTGCCGAAAACACGGAACGAATTTTCAATGAAATCGTAGCTTTGACCTAAAAAACTGACCAAACACATAACGCCCAATTAAGGGGTGAGCAACGCTACCGCCCAACTTAAAGCATTGTACCGTAAACACTAAAATTGAAGTAGAAGAAAAAATGCCAAGCGTTGGGAATCCCTCTTAAATTGTTTGTTAAA
>NZ_CAWPQZ010000192.1:0-790 GCF_963889785.1 Vibrio sp. S12_S33
TCGTTTGTTATCGGTCTCTCGATAGAGGAGCCAGCGTTCAATCGAACTACTACATGGAAAGTTTTAGTTGCAGCTAAAGCCTGGGTCTCACATTACCCGATTTTGAGAGTTATTATCCATACAAAGCGTTTAAGTGGGATTTGGCACGCGTGGCATTTTCGGTTTGCGTTGGGTTCAGTGATTAAGTCGCTGTGCGGTAGCTTTTGTAGTGCGTGCCTGCACCCCTTAACGCGGCGTTATGTGTTGGGTGAGTTTTTTAGGTTAATTCTACGATTTTATTGAGAATTCGTTCCGTGTTTTCGGCAAGTTGGCTTGGTCAAACTGGATTCTTGAACAATCTGAGATTGATCATTTTCAAGGTTCTTGGGTTACATCAATTAAGTTTTGGATCTGGTTTGTGTTGAGTTTCGTCAGTTTCAAATCGCTTCAATTGAAATGCTTTTTTGACTGATTCACTTGCTGAAGTTCAGCCCTGAAAATCTGGTGACGTAAAAGGTTTGGCGGTTGCTGAAAGGGCGCTTTCTTTGTTGTTGATTCTGTAAGTGGCTCTCTTTGGCTCAGATCGCTGTGAATTTTAGGTTTTGGTAAGCATCATTTTTGTACGTAACTTATTCAAATACCTTCATTTCTACGGTGGTTTACTTTGAATTCACGGTAAAATTCACTTAGTATCAAGTTTGAAGTGCGACATTTTTTACAGATGCGCATGAATATACTCCAGTGGTGTTCTATACCCAAGTCTTTTGCGTGGGCGCGTATTTAATTTGTGTGCGATTTCATCACAGAGCTC
>NZ_CAWPQZ010000193.1:0-778 GCF_963889785.1 Vibrio sp. S12_S33
GCTAACGCCCTGTTAAGGGGTGAGCAACGCAATACCGAAGCCGCCGCATACCACCTTAATCACTAAAAACAACGCATAGTGAAAATGCCACGCGTTGCGAATCCCTCTTGAACAGTTTGTTATGTATTTTGGGTGCACAAATTTAATAGCAAACTTTATTATAGAGAATTTAATACCACTTTCTTAGAAACCTAAAGATTAGAGAAAGTAAAATAAATGCAATAAGACTTAAGTAAGCGCTCCATCTAACTTGTTCGGCGTTAAATTTATTTATCCTATGAAGGCCATCAGAACTCGAAAGAAGAACTTCATCTCCAGCCTTAACATAAACAGTATAATAGATATTATCTACATGCGTTCTAACTAGCCCAACACTTAGATTTTCTGTATCTTTACGCGAATCATATCCTAGGGAATAGTAGTGATTTATTGAATTAAAGTCATACCATTGAACTTTAATATCGTGCTTGTATTCTTTATCAAAAAGAATTTGATAAGATAATCCGCGACCAGCTGTACCATGCTTACCAGTTACCTCAGCTTTATGATATAACACATCATTATCAGTGTATGGCCCCTCAATAACTCTATTTTCTACAACACATATCGACATAATAAAAATGGCCATGAGAATTCCAGGCGCATAATATGACCCACACATTCTCTTAACAGTACGAATCATGCTTTTACTCGTTTCTAGTTGCATTAACAGTAGCTCCAACGTTAATTAGCCAGTTATCACTAACCCACAGATTAAAATACATAACGCCCAATTAAG
>NZ_CAWPQZ010000194.1:0-763 GCF_963889785.1 Vibrio sp. S12_S33
CAGTGCGTTGTTCACCACTTAATTGGGCGTTATGAGCAACATGGAGCGTTTGGTAGAAAAGGATTATCTCAATGATTGGTAGTATGTTTCGTAAATTTTGTCTTTTAGTATTAGTTCTCGCTGCTTTGCAGCTAGAACGTCCTTTCATCTCGCAAGACTCACTTAACCATTTTAGTGCTGTTTACGATGGTCATGAGGGTAATAAGGCTCGCTTTCAAGTAACAGCTGATAGTTTGACTTTAGGTAAGAACCTTATTGATACTCTGAGATTGAATACTCATGATAAAACAATAGAAGCGTATTCAAGAAGCTCTGATGGTTTGAAGTTAGGTGAACTGTATATTGGAACGATGCAAGTCGTAACTGGGAAAAATGGTTACTTAAAAGTATATGAGCTATTCGATGACTCAGGGGCGTTGGTCAGGGAAAAGATGGATAAAATAGTAGTCAGTGGCTCAATATTTAACATTATAACAGTGCTCTCGTATGTTCTTTGTTTACTTATCTTTGGTGTGTTCTATCGAGTGGAAAAATCACTAAACAAGGCTAAGTAGCGATAGGTTGTATTTGGTGACTCTGGTCTAGTGCCTGTATTCAAGAAGGAAACTCGTACAATTTTCAATATAAAAATGTTGCACATAACAATAAATTTAAGAGTGATTCACAACGCTTGGCGCCGTCACTTCAAGTCAGTTTAGTGTTTATGGCACAATGGTTTAGGTAGGGTGGTTAGCGTTGTTCACACCTTAATTTGGCGTTATGT
>NZ_CAWPQZ010000195.1:0-758 GCF_963889785.1 Vibrio sp. S12_S33
GTGACATTTTCGGTTTGCGTTGGGTTCAGTGATTAAGTCGCTGTGCGGTAGCTTTTGTATTGCGTGCCTGCACCCCTTAACGCGGCGTTAGCTGGGGTTAAGAAAAACGGTGAATTTAGGGTGGAAAGGCTTTCGGTTTTCTAGCTACACACCGGACAGATTTCAGCTTCTCAACTATCTCGCCAGTGGCACTTTTCGGGAAGTGTTTGAACTTAACGAAGTCTGCTTACGGGAAATCTTGTGTTTGTTAAGTTCGTTGACGCGGCTTCTTTGCTGCTGAAATTCATGAATGCCTAAATGCGTTTCTTGTGCTCTGTCGTTGGCTTTTTCGATAGAATTCTTTGCAAATTACCGAGCTCAGGAATGGTAATTTTCTCGGTCATTTCTTCTTTGCCAAGAGCATTTCGTGGATTAGGTTTTAATTTTACAGCTGTCCGTTTTACTTTGCCGTTTGAAAGCAATAATGTGTTTAAAAATAGGCATTTTGGCGTAATTTGCTAGCGAAAGTGCAGCAGCTAACTAGGCGTTTAAGACGGATTCCCAACGCTTGGGAGTTTCGGTTCTAGGTTGAGTTTTGTGTTTAGGGCGCAATGGTTTAGGATTGTGGTCGCGTTGCTCACCACTTAACGCAGCGTTAGCTGGGGTTAAGAAAGGCTGTGAGTTTAGGGTGGAAAGGCTTTCGGTTTTCTAGCTACACACCGGATAAATCTCAGCTTCTCAACTATCTCGCCAGTGGCACTTTTCGGGAAGTGTTTGAA
>NZ_CAWPQZ010000196.1:0-756 GCF_963889785.1 Vibrio sp. S12_S33
AAGATAGGAAAGTATGATTCGACATGGAAACGGTAGTTTGTGTATGATTTTTGTTTGGCGACTAAACCATATCACTTACTACCGTTTTTTTGTTTTTAGTTCCCGCTAATCCGCGATGAACCTTTTAAAATGAGTACACTGTGGCTTGAATCATCGGGATCAAATGTGGCTTGAGGTTGAGTTGTCGTCTGCTTTGCTTGCCAGTCGTTGTAGGCTTTATAAGCCAGCGCCCCAAGTGCTGCTGCGCCTCCAATACCAAGTACTTTATTGCCTATTTTTTTGGTTTTCTTTGAACCCATTAATAAACCTATCAACCCCCCACCAACGGCTCCTGCGCCTAAGGTTTTCAATTTACTGCTGTCTTGGGTGATAGAACTACGTTGAGTTGACCCTTGCTTAACAATATTTGAATTGAGTGCTTGGTTGAGAAGACTTTTTAGATCCATATGACACCTCCTTTATGAATATACCCTTCCGACTTGAAGTTGTAGCGGTGTTGGCTACGTTCGCTCACCCCAATCACATAGTTTATCTATGCTCATGGGGATGAACTCACTTGCTGCCTACCTACGACTTCAAGTGGTTTGGGTATAGAGAATAGAATAAAGTGGCAATGCTGAATCTAAGATTAGGGCGTGTTGATCTTTGCTGTACATTTTGCGTTCAACAATACATCGGTAGCCACATTAACATAAATGCCAGCGATAACATGCTGGCATAATTCCTTTCTAGCTTGTCATATCTACTTGAAATAGC
>NZ_CAWPQZ010000197.1:0-751 GCF_963889785.1 Vibrio sp. S12_S33
GATGAGAATATTTCTGCGTCAGGGGAGTTTGCCTTATCTGATACCGATGGAGACATATCAGCCGATGGCTCTGACGCGGTAGGGTTAAGCAGAGATTTCGATTATCGTGACAATCTAGTGTCCCATCCACCTACCGATTTGACGTTTGCTGAAGCGGGTTCCGCTTCAACGATTGCAAACACATCCACGGCAGGAAATCAAAGTGCATCACAAACCACCAGCTTATCTGATGGAAAATATGCGATA
The DNA here is from genome assembly GCF_963889785.1 of Vibrio sp. S12_S33. Taxonomy (NCBI): domain Bacteria; kingdom Pseudomonadati; phylum Pseudomonadota; class Gammaproteobacteria; order Vibrionales; family Vibrionaceae; genus Vibrio; species Vibrio sp. S12_S33. The sequence goes on from NZ_CAWPQZ010000197.1 coordinate 247, forward strand.
GCCTGGCTTGATGCATCGAGTGGATGGTCAACGAGAGGTCGTATTTACAATGAAGATGGAACGGCTGCAACGAGTGAATTCTTGATTACTGTTGATGGAAATAACCTAGGATCTCCACAAGATATTATTACCTTAGCTAATGGGAGTTTTGCTGTGAGTGTGCAGGTTGCACATAACGGAACCTATTATATGGGAGTGGCGATCATTGATGAAAACGGTACGCAGACGTCCGATTTTTATGTTAATAGCTTCGGATATTTTACCAATATTGATGAAACCTCCGATGGAAATATCGTATCTGTTTATACGACAACTGCCACTACTCCTTCCTCTCTTGTTTTAGAGGTGCACGATCAAAATGGTAATCAAGTTGTAAGTCCCGTTACGATAGATAGTGATTATACGTGGCTTCAATATGCCCAAGTTACTGCATTAAGTAATGGTGATATTGTTGTGGGTTATCGTGATGGTAACGCGGCTGACCATGTTCTCAAAATATATTCTT
>NZ_CAWPQZ010000198.1:0-751 GCF_963889785.1 Vibrio sp. S12_S33
AAGAATATATTTTGAGAACATGGTCAGCCGCGTTACCATCACGATAACCCACAACAATATCACCATTACTTAATGCAGTAACTTGGGCATATTGAAGCCACGTATAATCACTATCTATCGTAACGGGGCTTACAACTTGATTACCATTTTGATCGTGCACCTCTAAAACAAGAGAGGCTGGAGTAGTGGCAGTTGTCGTATAAACAGATACGATATTTCCATCCGAGGTTTCATCAATATTGGTAAAATAGGCAAAACTATTAACATAAAAATCAGACGTCTGCGTACCGTTTTCATCAATGATCACCACTCCCATATAATAGGTTCCGTTATGTGCAACCTGCACGCTCACAGCAAAACTCCCATTAGCTAAGGTAATAATATCTTGTGGAGCTCCTAGGTTATTTCCATCAACAGTAATCAAGAATTCACTCGTTGCAGCCGTTCCATCTTCATTGTAAATACGACCTCTCGTTGACCATCCATTCGATGCATCAACCCACACTATCGCATATTTTCCATCAGGCAAGCTGGTGGTTTGTGATGCAGTTTGATTTCCTGCCGTGGATGTATTTGCAGTTGTTGAAGCGGAACCCGCTTCAGCAAACGTCAAATCGGTAGGTCGATGGGACACTAGATTGTCACGATAATCGAAATCTCTGCTTAACCCTACCGCGTCAGAGCCATCGGCTGATATGTCTCCATCGGTATCAGATAAGGCAAACTCCCCTGACGCAGAAATATTCTCATC
>NZ_CAWPQZ010000199.1:0-746 GCF_963889785.1 Vibrio sp. S12_S33
ATGTAAAAATCCGATAGACATTGTTTATCGGATTTTTTTATGCACGTTTCTCAAGCCCTCGATATCATCAACAGTTATAAACCAAATCACGTTGAGACACTCTCAGACCTCCTGCCCATTGAACTCATCAATAGTGCTTATGAGCTTACTGATACCGTTACTCTAAGAAAACGAAAGCTCACTTTAGAGTCGATGGCATGGTTACTGGTTGGCATGGCTATCTATAACGATAAATCCATGGCTGACATTGTCAATATGCTCGATATTGTTGACCGCACAGGTAAGCCATTTGTTGCTCCAAGTGCATTAACACAGCGAAGAAAAAACCTTGGTGAGTCAGCCGCTAAAGCGCTCTTTGAGTGTACGCAAAGTCATTGGTTCAAACAGGCTAACTTACCAAACTGGAACGGACTTACGTTACTGGGTGTTGATGGGGTTTTATGGCGAACAGAAGACTCAAAAGATAACGCTGAAGCGTTTGCTAAGCCCACGAATCGGGATGGTAAAGAAACACAGTATCCACAGGTGCGCATGGTCTGTCAGATGGAGCTGAGTAGTCATTTAATCACAGGCAGTGCTTTTGACTGTTATACCGTCAATGAAATGAAGCTGGCAGAGCAGCTTATCGAAACGACCCCCGATAACAGCTTAACGCTCTTCGACAAAGGCTTTTACTCCCTAGGTTTACTTCAAGCATGGAGCTCGCAAGGCATCAATCGCCATTGGCTTATCCCGATGAAAAAAGG
>NZ_CAWPQZ010000200.1:0-743 GCF_963889785.1 Vibrio sp. S12_S33
TTATAACAAGCAATTTAAGAGGGATTCCCAACGCTTGGCATTTTTGGTTCTACTTCCAATTTAGTGTTTATGGCACAATGCTTTAGGTTAGGTGGTAGCGTTGCTCACCCCTTAATTGGGCGTTATATTTCTTTCTAGTTCAGTACGTTATAATGTTAAAACTCAAGTCGAAAGCCGAAACGTGAACACGTCTCTCAGTGGTGGTCTCCTGAGACTGATGATGGCAGCCTCGATTTACTTTGCGTCAAATCCACCCGTTTTTGTGGTGCAGTTTCTCTTAGCGGAAATTGTGGGGTTTTTAACTAGTCAGACTAAGGAGGGAGAGCTTATGGGTATGAAAATTATCAACAAAATTAGTAGTAAATTTAAGCAACTTTCAAAATGTGTTGCCATGTTTTGGGAGAACCACCGCTCTTTTAAGTTTAACTTACTGATGATCTGGTGAAACTCCAGTGAAAAGAGCAAATTAGTAGGTGTGCGTAGCCCAAATCAGCTATAGCGCACTGAAATATAACAAACAATTTAAGAGTGATTCAGCACGCTTGGCATTTTTGCTATGCGTCGGTTTTAGTGATTAAGGTAGAATACGGCAGCATCGGTATTGCGCGCCTCACACCTTAATTGGGCGTTATGTGTTTGATGAGTTTTTAGGGTTAACTCTACGATTTCATTGAGAATTCGTTCCGTTTTTTCGGCAAGTTGGCTTGGTCGAAATGGATTCTTGAACAACCTGAGATTGATCG
>NZ_CAWPQZ010000201.1:0-736 GCF_963889785.1 Vibrio sp. S12_S33
TACCTGACGCATAGTAAAACTGCCATGCGTTGAGAATCCACTTGAATTGCTTGTTATGTGAATTTTACCGTGAATTCAAAGTAAACCACCGTAGAAATGAAGAAATTTGAATAAGTTACGTACAAAAACGATGTTTACCAAAACCTAAATTTCACAGCGATCTTAGCCAAAGAGAGCCACTTACAGAATCAACAACAAAGAAAGCGCCCTTTCAGCAACCGCTAAATTTTTTGCGTCACCAGATTTTCAGAGCTGAATGTCAGCAAGAAAACCAGTCAAAAGGACATTTCAATTAAAGCGATTTGAAACTGACGAAACTCAACACAAGTCAGATCCAAAACTTAATTGAGGCAACCCAAGAACCTTGAAAACGATCAACTTCAGAAGTTCCACAAAATCATTTCGACCAAGCCAACTTGCCGAAAACACGGAACGAATTCTCAATGAAATCGTAGCTTGGACCCTAAAAACTGACCAAACACATAACGCCGCGTTAAGTGGTGAGCAACGCAGACCACTAAACCTAAACATTGTGCCGTAAACACCAAAACTAAGCCAAACCAAAAATGCCATGCGTTGCGAATCCGGCTTAAACGCTTTGTATGGATCCTTGGATTCAAGTACGAAGTGCGACACCTCTGAACATAAAAACAGTGAGATGCGATAATCATCATTTTTGCTCCCGCCAAGAAGTAAAAAACATGAAGTACACGCACCTCACTGAGATTGAAAGGTA
>NZ_CAWPQZ010000202.1:0-727 GCF_963889785.1 Vibrio sp. S12_S33
CGATCAATCTCAGGTTGTTCAAGAATCCAGTTCGACCAAACCAACCTGCCGAAAACACGGAACGAATTATCAATGAAATCGTAGCTTTGACCTTAAAAACTCATCAAACACATAACGCCCAATTAAGGGGTGAGCAACGCTACCACCCAACCTAAAGCATTACACCGTAACCACTAAAAGTGAAGTAGAAGAAAAAATGCCAAGCGTTGGGAATCCCTCTTAAATTGTTTGTTATGCAAATTCAATAAGATAAGATGACTTTACTCGATCAAAAACCACAATTGCAATAGTTGAGTGATTCAAGAACCAACCCAAGCAAAAGCCGTGATAAATAAGCTGCAAAAATGAAGTCTGCCTTCCAGCGACAACCTAGGCTTTTGAACCAAACTAACTCAACGAGCAAAGCCTTCAACAAATACAAAATGATCGATTAACTTGCTCTTTCCACACTTTGCGCTCACTAAATTGACAACACGCCAACGCTAAAACCGATTGAGGCAAATAAAGAATCTTACCTGTTTTACGGTTTGAGTTAACCATGAATTTGAGGGTAAAAATGCTCATTTGCCGACAGCTCAAAACGAATGTCCGGAGAAATCTCAAAAGATTGAACCCCTAAATTTACCTGAGTTGCATAACGCCCAATTAAGTGGTGAACAACGCACTGGCCAAGCCGCTGCATTGCACCGTAAAACACTTTACCTAACGCATAGTAAAACTGCCACGC
>NZ_CAWPQZ010000203.1:0-724 GCF_963889785.1 Vibrio sp. S12_S33
CATCAGAAACGCCAACTGAGACGTGATTTAGAATCATTTTTAAGTCCTTTTATTGATTGTAACTTGAAAGCATATAACGCCCAATTAAGTGGTGAACAACGCACTGACCAAGCCGCTGCATTGCACCGTAAAACACTTTACCTAACGCATAGTAAAACTGCCACGCGTTGAGAATCCACTTGAATTGCTTGTTATGTGAATTTTACCGTGAATTCAAAGTAAACCACCGTAGAAACGAAGGAATTTGAATAAGTTACGTACAAAAACGATGTTTACCAAAACCTAAATTTCACAGCGATCTTAGCCAAAGAGAGCCACTTACAGAATCAACAACAAAGAAAGCGCCCTTTCAGCCACAACAAAACCTTTTGCTTCACCAGACTTTCAGAGCTGAACTTCAGCAAGAGAGTCAGTCAAAAAGACATTTCAATTAAAGCGATTTGAAACCACCGAAACTTAACACAAACCAGATCCAAAACTCCATTGAGGCAACCCAAGAACCTTGAAAACGATCAATATCAAGCTGTTCAAGAATCCATTTCGACCAAGCCAACTTGCCGAAAACACGGAACGAATTTTCAATGAAATCGTAGAATTAACCTCAAAAACTCATCAAACACATAACGCCCAATTAAGTGGTGAACAACGCACTGGCCAAGCCGCCGCATTGCACCGTAAAACACTTTACCTAACGCATAGTAAAACTGCCACGCGTTGAGAATCC
>NZ_CAWPQZ010000204.1:0-711 GCF_963889785.1 Vibrio sp. S12_S33
TTGTATCGAGAAAACCCCCAGCTAGGCTGGGGGTTCCGTAAAGCTTACAGCTATAAGTCAGTTATATAACCCCTTTCAATTTGATAAAAACGTCTTGTGGTCTGGCAACTGCAAGAGTCAATTAAGAATTGAAAGGGGGTCCCAATGGGGGACGAAAAGAGCTTAGCGCACACGCGATGGAATTGTAAATATCATGTAGTTTTTGCACCTAAGTACCGAAGGCAGGTGTTCTATGGTGAGAAACGAAGGGCAGTAGGCGAGATACTTAGAAAACTATGTGAATGGAAAAGTGTGAATATTATTGAAGCGGAGTGCTGCGTAGATCATATTCATATGCTTTTAGAAATACCACCGAAGATGAGTGTTTCATCCTTTATGGGGTATTTGAAAGGAAAAAGTAGCCTGATGCTCTATGAGCGATTTGGAGATTTGAAGTTCAAGTACAGGAATCGAGAATTTTGGTGTCGAGGGTATTATGTAGATACGGTAGGAAAAAATACCGAGAAGATACAAAGTTACATAAAGCACCAATTAGAGCAGGATAAAATGGGAGAGCAATTATCGATCCCGTACTCAGGTAGCCCGTTTACGGGCCGCAGGAAATAGTCATATGCAAATGTCAGATCACTACGCGCCTGCTAGGGCGCTGCCAGTAGGAAAGCCTTATAGGCGCATATGAAAAACCACCGGCTATGCCGGTGGATACTTTTT
>NZ_CAWPQZ010000205.1:0-710 GCF_963889785.1 Vibrio sp. S12_S33
GCGTTATGTGCATGGAGGCGCAATGAACATAGGTATCTACATTTACGATCAAGCTGAAGTTCTTGATTTTTCGGGTCCATTTGAAGTTTTTAGTACAGCTAAACGGCTTGGTGCTGAGAGTCTGAACATATTTCTAGTTTCAGAAAGTTCTAAGCCAGTTGTAGCTCGTGGTGGTTTTAAAGTTTTACCTGATTATCCGTTACAGGATCATCCTCCAATAGATTTACTGGTTGTTGTGGGCGGGGTACATACGGATGAAATGTGTAAGCCAAATATCATGACTTGGTTAGCTTCGGTAGTTCCTCTAGCTTCCGAAGTTGCATCAGTTTGTACTGGTGTGTTTCTTCTAGCTCAAGCAGGTTTAATCAAAAACTTAACAGTGACTACCCATTGGGAAGATATTCCTGATTTAGCTACTCAGTTTCCAGACTTAAATGTTGTTAATAACCAACGTTGGGTAACTTCTGGAAAACTCACAACTTCTGGTGGTATATCTGCGGGTATCGACATGAGCTTACATATAGTGTCAAAACACTACGGTCAGCAGTTTGCCGAGACAGTGGCGAGGCAAATGGAGTACAACTGGCAAGAATGCACATAACAAACAATTTAAGAGTGATTCAGCACGCTTGGCATTTTTGGTTTGGGTTAAGTTTAGTGTTTACGGTGGTCGAATTAAGTGTCGTGCTCGCGTGCTTCACACCTTAATT
>NZ_CAWPQZ010000206.1:0-704 GCF_963889785.1 Vibrio sp. S12_S33
TAACCTCAGATCGGTTTAAGCCATCGCCATCAGTCCTGTTTTTTCAGTGTTCGTAATATTAAGCGATGGCTTTTCTGGCTTCAGACAGTACGCGATTAACCCGCCAAGTAGGTTCAGCATGAATCCATGTAGGCTCCGATGACGAGAGTGCTCTATCTGAGAGATGTTTTTCAGTTGGTCATTGATGGTTTCGATAATAAACCTTTTTGACAGCATCGCTCTACCCCAAGCAGCAAGTACCTTCGGCTTCATGTTCTTGCGGTGGGTGGTAATTAGGGTGATTCCGTCTTCTTTTAAATCTTCGGTAAGTACTTTACTGATATAGCCTTTGTCTGCATAGAGCTTGTCGAGAAGGCCTTTTGATAGTTCCCGGACTGGCTTTCTATCATCGGTATTGGCGGGGGTAAGTTTGGCTGCAACGATATCGCCAAGATGATTGGTTATGATGTGAAGTTTAAATCCATAAAACCAGCCCATTGTACCTTTACCCCTTGCCGCCGTTCCTTTGAAAACCTTATGTCTCGGTATGCGTAAGTTGTGGCAGACTTTTATACTCGTAGAATCAATAAATTCAATGCCTGTCGGTTCACCTTTGACATGGGTAAAGAAAGAGCTGAGTGGCACAAGAACTGAAGGCATTACTTCAAGAAACCGTGTGTAACTGAGCAGAGTTGGGAAATAACTCTTGTAGTGGCGACGCACGA
>NZ_CAWPQZ010000207.1:0-696 GCF_963889785.1 Vibrio sp. S12_S33
CCGATGCGGCGGACGGCAGCGTCAATGTGGCCGAAAACAGTGACGGCCTTGAAACCAACGTGACACTACCAACGGGTGTGGAAGAGGGCGATACGGTGACGTTAACCATCACCAACCCAGATGGTAGCACCACGGAGCAAACCTACACCGTGACGGCAGCGGACCTTGCCAATGGCAGCGCCGACATCATCATTCCAAGCTTGACAGCGGAAGGTAATTACAGCATCACCAGCAGCATTACGGATGCCGCAGGCAACAGCAGTGGTGAGAGTGCGCCAGTGATGTTCGATTTAGACACCACCGTACCGGGTGATACCGACGGCGACGGTACGAGTGACACCGCGCCAACCGTTACCATTGCCGATGCGGTCGATGGCAGCGTCAATGTGGCCGAAAACAGTGACGGCGTTGAAACCAACGTGACACTACCAACGGGTGTGGAAGAGGGCGATACGGTGACGTTAACCATCACCAACCCAGATGGTAGTACCACGGAACAAACCTACACCGTGACGGCGGCGGACCTTGCCAATGGCAGCGCCGACATCACCATTCCAAGCTTGACAGCGGAAGGTGATTACAGCGTGACGGCGCAGATCAGCGACGCGGCGGGCAACAGCAGTGGTGAGAGTGCGCCAGTGATGTTCGATTTAGACACCACCGTACCGGGTGATACCGACGGCGACGGTACGAGTG
>NZ_CAWPQZ010000208.1:0-672 GCF_963889785.1 Vibrio sp. S12_S33
TAACGCCCAATTAAGTGGTGAACAACGCACTGACCAAGCCGCCGCATTGCACCGTAAAACACTTTACCTAACGCATAGTAAAACTGCCACGCGTTGAGAATCCACTTGAATTGCTTGTTATGTGAATGTAACCGTAAATTCAAAGTAAACCACCGTAGAAAGGAAGAGATTTGAATAAGTTACGTGCAAAAACGATGCTTACCAAAACCTAAATTTCACAGCGATCTTAGCCAAAGAGAGCCACTTACAGAATCGACAACAAAGAAAGCGCCCTTTCAGCAACTGCTAAATTTTTTGCATCACCAGATTTTCAGAGCTGAATGTCAGCAAGTAAATCAGTCAAAAAAGCATTTCAATTAAAGCGATTTGAAACTGACGAAACTCAACACAAACCAGATCCAAAACTTAATTGAGGCAACCCAAGAACCTTGAAAACGATCAATCTCAGGTTGTTCAAGAATCCATTTCGACCAAGCCAACTTGCCGAAAGCACGGAATGAATTCTCAATGAAATCGTAGAATTAACCTCAAAAACTCATCCAACACATAACGCCCAATTAAGGGGTGAGCAACGCTACCACCCAACCTAACGCATTGTACCGTAAACACTAAAATTGAAGTAGAAGCAAAATGCCAAGCGTTGGGAATCCCTCTTAAATTGTTTGTTATGCT
>NZ_CAWPQZ010000209.1:0-652 GCF_963889785.1 Vibrio sp. S12_S33
GCGTTAGCAGTAAGGAAAAACAATTGAAAGATTTCATAAAACTAATTAGGTATCTGTTAGTTGCGGCATTATTTAATTCATGGCTAGACCTGCGAGGGATCAATTATCATTGGCTGGATGGTCGCTCATTTTTTATGACAGTTTGGTTGATAGCGGCAACTATTTCTATAACCTGTTTCTTGTTAAATTATAAATCTGAAATAAAAATATTGTCAGAAATGAAAGGTGAGCCTACGAGCACGGCACATTATATAGGTCCAATTCTTGATACAAAAACTTTGTATGTTATGGTCTTATCAATAGCGTTAATTGTAATGATCTCTGTGGAACTAAACCATCAGTTTGCAGAACAACTTAACGAATTTATAGCTATCGATTCTAATCAGCATGAAAGTATCAACCTATTTGTTAGCGAATCGGAATGTCAAGAAAGTCTGAGCGTGAAAGGGGAATGTCATCAAGTATTGAAAGGCGTACTAGGTGAAAAAATATATTATTAATTATAGTAGTAGCGTTAAGAATTACTGCTAACAAGCAATTTAAGAGGGATTCCCAACGCTTGGCACTTTTGCTTCTACTTCAAATTTAGTGGTTACGGTACAATGCGTTAGGTTGGGTGGTAGCGTTGCTCACCCCTTAATTGGGCGTTATA
>NZ_CAWPQZ010000210.1:0-643 GCF_963889785.1 Vibrio sp. S12_S33
ATAACAAGCAATTCAAGTGGATTCTCAACGCGTGGCAGTTTTACTATGCGTTAGGTAAAGTGTTTTACGGTGCAATGCGGCGGCTTGGCCAGTGCGTTGTTCACCACTTAATTGGGCGTTATGTGTTTGATGAGTTTTTGAGGTTCAATCTACGATTTCATTGATAATTCGTTCCGTGTTTTCGGCAAGTTGGCTTGGTCGAAATGGATTCTTGAACAACCTGAGATTGATCGTTTTCAAGGTTCTTGGGTTGCCTCAATGGAGTTTTGGATCTGGTTTGTGTTGAATTTTATCGGTTTCAAATCGCTTCAATTGAAATGTCTTTTTGACTGATTCACTTGCTGAAATTCAGCTCTGAAAGTCTGGTGAAGCAAAAGGTTTTGTTGTGGCTGAAACGACGCTTTCTTTGTTGTTGGTTCTGTAAGTGGCTCTCTTTGGCTCAGATCGCTGTGAAATTTAGGTTTTGGTAAGCATCGTTTTTGTACGTAACTTATTCAAATCTCTTCATTTCTACGTTGGTTTACTTTGAATTCACGGTAAAATTCACATAACAAGCAATTCAAGTGGATTCTCAACGCGTGGCAGTTTTACTATGCGTTGAGTAAAGTGTTTTACGGTGCAATGCAGCGGCTTGGCCAGTGCG
>NZ_CAWPQZ010000211.1:0-631 GCF_963889785.1 Vibrio sp. S12_S33
CCTCAGCACAAGCGAGTACAAATGGCATTTCTAAACGACCAGTGGCTTCAATTACGATGCGTTCAGGTTTGTGTTGTTTTATGACTCTCAGTGCATCTTTGATGCCTTTGTCGGTATTTTCAACCGAAAAAAAGATGTCTAACGGTCTGATGTGGATATCTAATTGTGTTTTCCCTGTATCAACTCCGACGTTGATACTTTGCTTCATTTTCGTATTCATAATAAGCTAACTCATGCTTGCGTAATGCGGGTTCGAGACCCAGTCGACTATTCGAGGTTCATGCTTGGAGTCCTATGTAGTGTTCTCGTTTGTTATCGGTCTCTCGATAGAGGAGCCAGCGTTCAATCGAACTACTACATGGAAAGTTTTAGTTGCAGCTAAAGCCTGGGTCTCACATTACCCGATTTTGAGAGTTATTATCCATACAAAGCATTTAAGAGTGATTCCTTACGCTTGGCATTTCGCTTCGCTCAAGTATAGCCAAGCGTTCGTCACACCTTAATGCGGCGCTGGCGGATCCCCTCATAATTCCCCCAACCCACAGGTATGCGTGAGGCGCTGATATTCCACCATTGCCCAGTGATATTGGGACTCTTGTATTCGGTATCTCCGATGACAACGTACTTCCTT
>NZ_CAWPQZ010000212.1:0-627 GCF_963889785.1 Vibrio sp. S12_S33
CCATGCTTACGGACGGGTTCAGTTTTATTGCAGAAGCGACATTGAACTTGAATGGTAGCCATGAGTTAAAAACAATCAAAAATCAGGTGGCTATATTAACACATATCCACCGATTTGAGTCTCGACCAGCTAGCGAAGCAACACCCAGAATGGAAAGGACTCAATAGTATCGGAGTCGCAGTAGGAATGAGGTTAGAGAAATCAGGTCAAGTATCTCTGGAATATCGCTACTACATCAGTTCCGATGCTCTTATTCAAGAACGTTTTGCCCAAGCGGTTCGTCGTCACTGGGTGATCGAAAACCAATTGCACTGGGTACTTGATGTAACAATGAAGGAAGATAACTACCTGATCTATAAAGATAACAGCGCTGAAAATCTAGCGGTCATGAGGCATGCCGTATTAAACATGCTACGGAATGAGAAGAGTGAGAAGAAAAGTGTTCACCGAAAGCAACGAAAAGCCTATGTAACCTGAGATCGGTTTAAGCCATCGCCATCAATCCTGATTTTTCAGTGGTTGTTATGTTCAACGATGGCTTTTCTGGTTTTAGGCAGTACGCAATTAACCCACCAAGTAAGTTCAACATGAATCCATGCAGACTCCTGTGTCTAGAATGCTCTATCT
>NZ_CAWPQZ010000213.1:0-623 GCF_963889785.1 Vibrio sp. S12_S33
TAACTAGGCGTTTAAGACGGATTCCCAACGCTTGGGAGTTTCGGCTCTAGGTTGAGTTTTGTGTTTAAGGCACAATGGTTTAGGATTGTGGTCGCGTTGCTCACCACTTAACGCGGCGTTATGTGTTGGATGAGTTTTTGAGGTTAATTCTACGATTTTATTGAGAATTCGTTCCGTTTTTTCGGCAAGTTGGCTTGCTCGAAATGGATTCTTGAACAACCTGAGATTGATCGTTTTCAAGGTTCTTGGGTTGCCTCAATTAAGTTTTGGATCTTGTTTGTGTTGGTTTTTGTCAGTTTCAAATCGCTTTAATTGAAATGTCCTTTTGACTGACTCTCTTGCTGACATTCAGCTCTGAAAGTCTGGTGAAGCAAAAGGTTTGGTTGTGGCTGAAAGGGCGCTTTCTTTATTGTCGATTCTGTAAGTGGTTCTCTTTGGCTAAGATCGCTGTGAAATTTAGGGTTTGGTCAGCATCGTTTTTGTACATAACTTATTCAAATCTCTTCATTTCTACGGTGGTTTACTTTGAATTCACGGTAAAATTCACATAACAAGCAATTCAAGTGGATTCTCAACGCGTGGCAGTTTTACTATGCGTCAGGTAAAGTGCTTTACGGTGCAAT
>NZ_CAWPQZ010000214.1:0-621 GCF_963889785.1 Vibrio sp. S12_S33
CCTGTTGTGTTCTGCCTTGGAACCAGCCCCATCGCAGCAGAGGCGTCTCGTCCCGTTTTGAACTGTTTCCCTGTGCCTAACCATACCGCTACGGCTTGACTGGTGAGTGGCCCAAAGCCAGGGATAGACATAAGTCGCTTGGCATTATCGAACTGTTTGACGGTTTGGTTAAGTTTGTCGTCAAACCAACGGATTTGTTCATCGATATATAGATAACGTTCGTATTGGCGTGATAGAAGTTCTCGTAGTATGGGAGATAGCTGGTTTTCGGCGTCTTCTAGCACTTTTGGAATAGCTTGTCTGAAGGAGGCTTTTCCTTTAGATAGAACAATACCGTACTCGGCAATCAGCCCTCGAACTTGATTAATCATACGCGTCCTTTCAGTGACGCATAATCTACGCATTCGAATCAGTGATTGAATATCTTGCTGTTCGATAGATTTGTGCGGGACGGGAGGATGTCGCTGATAAAGGGCAAGTTCTGCAATCGCTTCGGCATCGTTATAGTCGTTCTTTTGTTTGCGTCGCTGACTTTTGACATGTTGAGGCGGGTATAAAAGTACCTCGTGACCAAGCTTTTCGAATTCTCTGGCCCAATAATGCGCTCCAGAACAAGCCTCC
>NZ_CAWPQZ010000215.1:0-620 GCF_963889785.1 Vibrio sp. S12_S33
CCCGTTACGATAGATAGTGATTATACGTGGCTTCAATATGCCCAAGTTACTGCATTAAGTAATGGTGATATTGTTGTGGGTTATCGTGATGGTAACGCGGCTGACCATGTTCTCAAAATATATTCTTCAACTGGAGTGTTGACTAATACTATAGATTTTGGTGGCCCAGGTATAAGCGGAAATACTCTATCTATACTTGAAAATAGCGATGGTGGTATTACTGCGGCTTATGAAGAAGGAGGTGAAATATATCTTCAAGCATGGGATCAAAACTATAATCAGCTTATAGCACCAGTGCAGCTGTCTGCATTGAGTGAAGCAACTAACATGCACCCAGAAATTATTGAACTTTCATCTGGGGGATATTATGTGGTGTGGCAACACACTAACCCTGATGGGACAATTGATTTATGGGGACAGGCAATCAGCTCTACGGGGGCTTTGATAGGAGAGGCTTATCACATTGGTTCAAATGTAACGGATGATTCCGTCACGAATACAAGACCATCCATCACTGAGTTAAACAGCGGGGAAATTCTTGTTAGTTGGACTGGAGATAGTTCCGATGGAAGTGGGTCTGGGATTGTTCAGCAAATAGTGGGGACAGGCCTGCAAATTTC
>NZ_CAWPQZ010000216.1:0-619 GCF_963889785.1 Vibrio sp. S12_S33
TGTTCAGCGTATTGAAGCTAACCATTTAAATAATGGCAGGGCTACCTGGATTCGAACCAGGGAATGGCGGCATCAAAAGCCGCTGCCTTACCGCTTGGCGATAGCCCTGCAAGATGATTGCTCATCTAAATAATGGTGCGGAAGGAGAGACTTGAACTCTCACACCTTGCGGCGCCAGAACCTAAATCTGGTGCGTCTACCAATTTCGCCACTTCCGCAACTTATTCTGTAGATTAACTGGTAATTGGAGAACCAATTAATCGTTGTATATGGTGGCTACGACGGGATTCGAACCTGTGACCCCATCATTATGAGTGATGTGCTCTAACCAACTGAGCTACGTAGCCATTAAAACAATGGTGCGGAAGGAGAGACTTGAACTCTCACACCTTGCGGCGCCAGAACCTAAATCTGGTGCGTCTACCAATTTCGCCACTTCCGCAACTTATTCTGTAGATTAACTGAAAATTGGAGATCCAATCAATCGTTGTCATGTTCAGCGTATTGAAGCTAACCATTTAAATAATGGCAGGGCTACCTGGATTCGAACCAGGGAATGGCGGCATCAAAAGCCGCTGCCTTACCGCTTGGCGATAGCCCTGCAAGATGATTGCTCATC
>NZ_CAWPQZ010000217.1:0-615 GCF_963889785.1 Vibrio sp. S12_S33
AAAAAAGTAGCCATTATCGCGTGTGTTAGAAAGATGGTAGTTATCCTAAATTCGATGCTACGAGATGGCGTCATATGGGATGAAAATACAGCTAAAAAATAGTTATTGACACCATAGTCGTTTGTTATGCTTAAGCTGCAATGGGCTACGTTTCCGGTTTTAATAGAACCAAGATTAACTCGACTTTGATTCACAAACAAAACCAAAGCCTAAAAAACTGAAATAACTCATAATTTTGATATTCAGGCTCGGAATTTTGGCAAATCTAGTTTGAAGTTTGAAAGCCTAGAAATGGATTTCTAATTGAGCCAACCGCCCTAACCTCGCGATTGCCCGAGAATTGAATGAGGCAATTCTCTGAATTTCTAGCGCCAAAGAATAAGTGTCCGAAAAACAGCGCTCACAAAAGCCAACTTGCCGACAAACACAAAACTGAAAAGTCGAGGGAACAAAGAAAAACCATAAAGCACTGATTTTACGTGATTAAGCATAACGCCTTGCTAAGGTGTGAGTAACGCAATACAAAAGCTACCGCACGGCGCCTTAATCACCATAAGCCACCGCATAGTAAAAATGCCACGCGTTACGAATCACTCTTAAGCAATTTGTTAGGCA
>NZ_CAWPQZ010000218.1:0-611 GCF_963889785.1 Vibrio sp. S12_S33
AATTTTAAGGGTATACATTACGATAGAATTGAGATCAGCTCTGACGAACTAACGACAACATACCTAGATATAAATCCTTTTGGATATGTTCCATCTCTTTGTATCGATGGTTCGGTTTTTTCTGAATCAATGGCAATTATTGAGTATTTGGAAGAACGATTTCCTACTCCAGGCTTATTTGGCAAAAGTCTCAATGAAAAAACGCACATTCGCAGAGTTTGTGAGTACGTAAACTCCAGTATTCACTCTCCCCAAAACAGAACAGTATTAAGGTTCATGCGTCCAGAGTTAGATGAGACGTCAAAGCGCGAACTTCGTGGTGACTGGATTATGCGGTGCTTAGAAAAGTTAAGTACATCGATCTGTTGTGAGTCAGGATTTGCAGTGGGTAACGACTTTAGCGTAGCCGATATATTTGTGGCTTCAATCTACAAAAAAGCGTTGCAACATGGTTGTGTGAGAAACGGCTTTTACGACAAGCATTTGATGTACATAAGGGCAAATGACAGTATTGTGGTTTCAGAACCACAAGCATAACAAACAATTTAAGAGGGATTCCCAACGCTTGGCATTTTGCTTCTACTTCAATTTTAGTGTTTACGGTACAATGC
>NZ_CAWPQZ010000219.1:0-591 GCF_963889785.1 Vibrio sp. S12_S33
GTTGTTATCAGTCAGCTTTCCAAATTGTTAAAGAGCGAGTGTTATTCCCAAAGGAATGAATCACTTTCTAATGACTTTCAGCGTCAAACAAACCAACCAGTTCAATTACTTAATCTGGTTTGGAAGTGTGCATCCAAAAATCCTTAGAGAGTGGTGGGCGATACCGGGCTCGAACCAGTGACCCCCTGCTTGTAAGGCAGGTGCTCTCCCAACTGAGCTAATCGCCCACATTGTTTTCTTACCTAAAGTAAGCATTTCCGTGGGAGGAAATGGTGGGTCGTGCAGGATTCGAACCTGCGACCAATTGATTAAAAGTCAACTGCTCTACCAACTGAGCTAACGACCCATGGTATCCCGTAGGGGAGTCGAACCCCTGTTACCGCCGTGAAAGGGCGGTGTCCTAGGCCTCTAGACGAACGGGACACTAAGTTGCGAATGTTTGGGAACATTCTTTCTCTAAAACTGTATAAACCATCAATCTGTGTGGACACTCATCTGTGTAATCATCGTATAAGGAGGTGATCCAGCGCCAGGTTCCCCTAGCGCTACCTTGTTACGACTTCACCCCAGTCATGAACCACAAAGTGGTGA
>NZ_CAWPQZ010000220.1:0-578 GCF_963889785.1 Vibrio sp. S12_S33
CTTAATTGGGCGTTAGGCAAATGAGGAAAGTATGTACATATCAATTAAAGTAAGTCTGGTTTCAGGTATGTATGCTTATGAAGACTGGAGTTGTGAAATAGAGTTGTCGCAAAAGACATCACTGCGCGAACTCAATGAGATCATTCTTAATGCCGTTGGCTTTGATAATGACCACTTCTCTCAATTTTTTATTTCTCGTAGAGAATTTGGTTCAAGTCGAGAATCGTTCGATGACCGCACATATTCACTCGATACTGAGTTATATGGTTTGTTTCCACTACCGAAAGGTAAAAGGTTATTTTACTGGTTTGACTTTGGCGATGATTGGATATTTCAGATATCCAAATCTCGCAGTAAACCTAAGCCATTCGCAGATGGCGCAGAGTATCCTAAAGTGGTAAAAGAAGTAGGTGTTAAACCAGAGCAATATCCAGAGTCTGAGTGGTAAATTTGCCTAACAAATTGCTTAAGAGTGATTCGTAACGCGTGGCATTTTTACTATGCGGTGGCTTATGGTGATTAAGGCGCCGTGCGGTAGCTTTTGTATTGCGTTACTCACACCTTAGCAAGGCGTTATG
>NZ_CAWPQZ010000221.1:0-570 GCF_963889785.1 Vibrio sp. S12_S33
AACAGCATGGTAAAGAGTTATAATTTGCTTCGCCAAAAGTAAAACCATAACCAATACCATGCCAAGAACAATGCTAACTGATATTCGCTGGGAACTGCTACTCCAAGTTATGAAAAGTACAGGTCGTATTTACGATAAAACTGAACATCGAATGACATTTGAAGGAATACTTTATCGAATGAGAACAGGCATTCCTTGGCGAGATCTACCCTCTGAGTTCGGAGAGTGGAGTACCGTTTACAGACGATTTAATCTTTGGTCAAAGAAAGGGGTTTTAGATAAGCTTTTCAAAAACTTATCTAGCATGGCTGATTTTGAATGGGTCTTTCTTGATGGCTCTATAGTTCGAGCGCATCAGCATAGTACAGGTGCAGCTACTGAAAGCTCAGAGCAAATAGGAAAAAGTCGCGGGGGCAACTCAACCAAAATTCACTTAGCCGTAGATAGTGGTGGCCTGCCGATTTGCTTTGATTTATCAGAAGGACAACGCCACGATATAGTGCATGCCGAAAGCTTAGTTGAGCAACTCGATGAAGTTAATACCATCGTTTGTGATAAAGGATATGACAG
>NZ_CAWPQZ010000222.1:0-569 GCF_963889785.1 Vibrio sp. S12_S33
GGTGTCTAAATCGAACGTCACTGGCGTGCTTTCAGCTGTGGTGTTGCCCGCTGCATCACTGATACTGCTGGTAACACTATAAGTACCCTCGTCCGTCAAGCTTGGAATGGTGATGCTCGCACTGCCGATATCGACGTCCGTTTGCGTCACGGTGTAGGTTTGCTCAGTGGTGGTGCCATCTGGGTTGGTGATGGTTAACGTCACCGTATCCCCTACTTCCACACCCGTTGGAATACTCACCACAGTTTCAACGCCGTCACTGTTTTCCGCCACGCTGACGCTGCCGTCCGCCGCATCGGCAATGGTAACGGTTGGCGCGGTGTCACTCGTACCGTCGCCGTCGGTATCACCCGGTACGGTGGTGTCTAAATCGAACGTCACTGGCGCACTGTCACCACTGCTGTTGCCTGCGGCATCCGTAATGCTGCTGGTGATGCTGTAATTACCTTCCGCTGTCAAGCTTGGAATGGTGATGTCGGCGCTGCCATTGGCAAGGTCCGCCGCCGTCACGGTGTAGGTTTGTTCCGTGGTACTACCATCTGGGTTGGTGATGGTTAACGTCACCGTAT
>NZ_CAWPQZ010000223.1:0-567 GCF_963889785.1 Vibrio sp. S12_S33
TGCGTGGTTAACCAGTCATAGAAGTCATCCAACATCGGTTTAGCCTGCGCTTGTCTTTCTGTCCAACGCTCTTCGACCGAAGCCAGTTTTAATCGAGATTCAAGTGCGTACAACTTTTGGATTTTGGATAACGCCACATCCGCTTTACCTGACTTACCTTTGCCCTGAAGCTTTTTTGCCTCCATGAACTTACGGCGTGCGTGAGCAAAGTAACCAACATTAGCCACGTTGGTTAATCCGTCATAAGCCGCGTAACCATCACTTTGTAGATAGCCTGAGTAATCACCCAAGAAGTTCACGGGGCATGCTCTCGCGCAACTGTTTTGATAGTCGAACAAGACGATATTTTTCATGTCAGGGAGTTTAGCTTCAGGGGAGTCGGCTCCCGAGCAGTACAACCACATGTAACATTGCTTGTCTTCCTTAAGCACATTGAGCGGCGTTTCATCGGCCTGAACCACCACTTGTTCGAGTAAGTGAGTCTTCAGTGCCTGATAAAGCGGTTGACGTTTACCACGACGTTTAATGGTCGTCGTTGTGGTGGTGATAACCTCATCTTCCGCTTTC
>NZ_CAWPQZ010000224.1:0-561 GCF_963889785.1 Vibrio sp. S12_S33
CACATAACAAACAATTTAAGAGGGATTCCCAACGCTTGGCATTTTTCTTCTACTTCAAATTTAGTGTTTACGGTACAATGCTTTAGGTTGTGTGGTAGCGTTGCTCACCCCTTAATTGGGCGTTAGCTGGGGTTAAGAAAAACGGTGAATTTAGGGTGGCAAGGCTTTCGGTTTTCTAGCTACACACCGGATAAATCTCAGTTTCTCAGCTATCTCGCCAGTGGCACTTTTCGGGAAGCGTTTGAACTTAACGAAGTCTACTTACGGGAAGTGTTGTGTTTGTTAAGTTCGTTGGCGCGGCTTCTTTGCTGTTGAAATTCATGAATGCCTCAATTCGTTTCGTGTGCTTTGTCGTTGGTTTTTTCGATAGAATTCTTTGCAAATTACCAGGCTCAGGAATAGTGATTTTCTCGGTCATTTCTTCTTTACCAAGCGCATTTCGTGGATTAGGTTTTAATTTCACAGCTGTCCGTTTTACTTTGCCGTTTGAAAGCAATAATGTGTTTCAAATTAGGCATTTTGGCGTAATTTGCTAGCGAAAGTGCAGCAGCTAACTAGGCG
>NZ_CAWPQZ010000225.1:0-558 GCF_963889785.1 Vibrio sp. S12_S33
GAAACTCCCAAGCGTTGGGAATCCGTCTTAAACGCCTAGTTAGCTGCTGCACTTTCGCTAGCAAATTACGCCAAAGTGCCTAGTTTGGAACACATTATTGCTTTCAAACGGCAAAGTAAAACGGACAACTGTGAAATTAAAACCTAATCCACGAAATGTGCTTGGCAAAGAAGAAATGACCGAGGAAATCCCCATTCCTAAGCATGGTAATTTGCAAAGAATTCTATCGAAAAAGCCAACGACAGAGCACACGAAATGAATTTAGGCATTCATGAATTTCAACAACCAAGAAGCCACACCAACGAACTTAACAAACACAACACTTCCCGTCAGCAGACTTCGTTAAGTTCAAACACTTCCCGAAAAGTGCCACTGGCGAGATAGTTGATAAGCTGAGATTTGTCCGGTGTGTAGCTAGAAAACCCAAAGCTTTTCCACCCTAAATTCACCGTTTTTCTTAACCCCAGCTAACGCCGCGTTAAGGGGTGCAGGCACGCAATACAAAAGCTACCGCACAGCGACTTAATCACTGAACCCAACGCAAACCGAAAATGTCAC
>NZ_CAWPQZ010000226.1:0-557 GCF_963889785.1 Vibrio sp. S12_S33
AGGGTCACGTTGGTTTCAACGCCGTCACTGTTCTCGGCCACGCTCACGCTGCCGTCCGCGGCATCCGCGATGGTGAGTGTTGGCACCGCAGTTGGCACGGTGGCGTCAAAATCAAACGTCACTGGCGTACTATCACCACTGCTGTTGCCCGCCGCGTCGCTGATCTGCGCCGTCACGCTGTAGTCACCTTCCGCCGCCAAGCTTGGGATGGTGATGTTCGCACTGCCGGTATCGACATCCGTTTGGGTCACGGTGTAGGTTTGTGTTGTCACACTGCTATCTGGGTTGGTGATGGTTAACGTCACCGTATCACCCACTTCCACACCCGTTGGAATACTCACCACCGTTTCAACGCCGTCACTGTTCTCTGCCACGCTCACGCTGCCGTCCGCTGCGTCCGCGATGGTAAGTGTTGGCGCCGCAGTTGGTGCGGTGGCATCAAAATCAAACGTCACTGGCGCACTGTCACCACTGCTGTTGCCAGCGGCATCCGTAATGCTGCTGGTGATGCTGTAGTTACCTTCCGCTGTCAAGCTTGGAATGGTGATGTCGGCGCT
>NZ_CAWPQZ010000227.1:0-556 GCF_963889785.1 Vibrio sp. S12_S33
TAACGCCCAATTAAGGGGTGAGCAACGCTACCACACAACCTAAAGCATTGTACCGTAAACACTAAATTTGAAGTAGAAGAAAAATGCCAAGCGTTGGGAATCCCTCTTAAATTGTTTGTTATGTGAATTTTTACTCGTACTTTTTACCGTTGTGCTTTAACCAACCATGCGGATGTTTATTGTTAGGATCGTGGTGTGTCCAGTGCATTACACCACCCTTTTTAGTCCATTCATATTCACCGTAAAACTGAACTCGATCGCCTACTCTTAAGTTAGGGATCCTCGGCGCAAGATCGATATTGTGAGCAACAAGTAGGGTTTGTTTACTATTCAGTCTTATGATGAATTTTTGATGTCGACTTCCATCATTATCATCGGGTAACAAACGAATTACAGTGCCTACCCCCTGAACTTGAAGGTCACTTTGATGGTTTTCATATGCCTGTTTCAATTTGTGGTCATTGGCTTGCGCACCAACTGAAATCAGGCACAAAGCTGCCACAAATATTGCTAAAAACTTCTTCATATACTCAAATCCCTTGGATTCACATAACGC
>NZ_CAWPQZ010000228.1:0-554 GCF_963889785.1 Vibrio sp. S12_S33
TTTTGATTAATGTCAGAACGGGTATCTTCAACGACTGACAAATGCTCAATTAAGTTCAAAATGGGCACATAGCAAAGGGTTTGAGGTTATTAGATCACATCTGTTAACAAAGTGCGATCCCGCCCTGCCTTTGTTATCAAGACTACTCAGAGATTCTGATTCAAAATATGATTTACCTTTGTTTGTTAGAAGGTACAAAATTCTCCTCAATGATAAAGTTAACAATATGAATCCTAATAAAGATTCCGTCTTAACTATGTTGAACGAGATACAATTACTTCTTTCAACGTTGAGAAGCTTAGAAATCAAAGGAGGATTGAGAAAAATATTTCGAGATTCTGATGAAATATGTACATTCTATACTGAACAAATATTATTGCGATATTTAACAAAAATGACAGTCAGTATTAATACTAGACAAATAATAAGTAGATACCCCCGTGCATGCACGGGGTACTTACTGTTACAACTCCATGCGGAGTTGGCCAGAATCCTTTTCGCCCTGGTGTCTAACGTAATTCGCTATAATTTGTTCATTCACGCCTACGCTACTG
>NZ_CAWPQZ010000229.1:0-552 GCF_963889785.1 Vibrio sp. S12_S33
ACAGTGATGGTTTTGAAACCAATGTCACGCTTCCAACGGGTGTGGAAGAAGGGGATACGGTGACGTTAACCATCACCAACCCAGATGGTAGCACCACGGAGCAAACCTACACCGTGACGGCGGCAGACCTTGCTAATGGCAGCGCGGACATCACCATTCCAAGCTTGACGGACGAGGGTGCTTACAGCGTCACCAGCAGTATCAGTGATGCAGCGGGTAATACCACCGCTGAAAGTGCGCCAGTAACGTTTGATTTAGACACTACTATTCCGGGTGATACGGACGGTGATGGCGTGAGTGACACGGCGCCAACGTTGACCATAGCCGATGCAGCCGATGGCAGCGTGAACGTGGCAGAGAACAATGACGGCGTTGAAACTGTGGTGAGTATTCCAACGGGCGTGGAAGTGGGTGATACGGTGACGTTAACCATCACCAACCCCGATGGCAGCACCACAGAGCAAACCTACACCGTCACCTTGCTAGATACATTAACTGGAACGGCTGCCATTACCATTCCAAGTCTGACTGACGAAGGTATGTACAGCGTCA
>NZ_CAWPQZ010000230.1:0-541 GCF_963889785.1 Vibrio sp. S12_S33
AATACCACCGCTGAAAGTGCGCCAGTAACGTTTGATTTAGACACTACTATTCCGGGTGATACGGACGGTGATGGTGTAAGCGACACCGCGCCAACCTTGACCATAGCCGATGCAGCCGATGGCAGCGCCAGCGTGGCTGAAAACAGTGACGGTCTTGACACTGTGGTGACCATTCCTGAGGGTGTGGAAGTGGGTGATACGGTGACCTTAACCATCACCAACCCCGATGGCAGTATCACAGAGCAAACCTACACCGTCACCTTGCTAGATACATTAACTGGAACGGCTGCCATTACCATTCCAAGTCTGACGGACGAAGGCGCCTACAGCGTCACCAGTAGTATCAGCGATGCGGCGGGTAACACCACCGCTGAAAGCGCGCCAGTGACGTTTGATTTAGACACCACCATTCCGGGTGATACGGACGGTGATGGCGTGAGTGACACGGCGCCAACGTTAACCATTGCCGATGCGGCGGACGGCAGCGTCAGCGTGGCCGAGAACAGTGATGGTTTTGAAACCAATGTCACGCTTCCAACGG
>NZ_CAWPQZ010000231.1:0-536 GCF_963889785.1 Vibrio sp. S12_S33
TGAGCAACGCGACCACAATCCTAAACCATTGCGCCTTAAACACAAAACTCAACCTAGAATCGAAACTCCCAAGCGTTGGGAATCCGTCTTAAACGCCTAGTTAGCTGCTGCACTTTCGCTAGCAAATTACGCCAACATGCCTAATTTGGAACACATTATTGCTTTCAAACGACAAAGTAAAACGGACAGCTGTGAAATTAAAACCTAATCCACGAAATGCTCTTGGCAAAGAAGAAATGACCGAGGAAATCACCATTCCTGAGCTCGGTAATTTGCAAAGAATTCTATCGAAAAAGCCAACGACAAAGCACACAAAACGAATTTAGGCATTTATGAATTTCAACAACAAAGAAACCGCGCCAACGAACTTAACAAACACAACACTTCCCGTAAGCAGACTTCGTTAAGTTCAAACACTTCCCGAAAAGTGCCACTGGCGAGATAATTGAGAAGCTGAGATTTGTCCGGTGTGTAGCTAGAAAACCGAAAGCCTTTCCACCCTAAATTCACAGCTTTTCTTAACCCCAGCTAACGCC
>NZ_CAWPQZ010000232.1:0-534 GCF_963889785.1 Vibrio sp. S12_S33
TCACATAACAAGCAATTCAAGTGGATTCTCAACGCGTGGCAGTTTTACTATGCGTTGAGTAAAGTGTTTTACGGTGCAATGCAGCGGCTTGGCCAGTGCGTTGTTCACCACTTAATTGGGCGTTATGTGTTTGATGAGTTTTTAGGGTTAACTCTACGATTTCATTGAGAATTTGCTCTGTGTTTTCGGCAAGTTTGCTTGGTCGAAATGGATTCTTGAACAACCTGAGATTGATCGTTTTCAAGGTTCTTGGGTTGCCTCAATTAAGTTTTGGGTCTGGCTTGTGTTGAGTTTCGTCAGTTGCAAATCGCTTTAATTGAAATGTCCTTTTAACTGGTTTTCTTGCTGACATTCAGCTCTGAAAGCCTAGTGAAGCAAAAGGTTTAGCGGTTGCTGAAAGGGCGCTGTCTTTGTCGTTGATTTTGTAAGTGGCTCTCTTCGGCTCAGATCGCTGTGAAATTTAGGGTTTGGTAAGCATCGTTTTTTTACGTAACTTATTCAAATTTCTTCGTTTCTACGGTGGTTTTCTTTGAA
>NZ_CAWPQZ010000233.1:0-534 GCF_963889785.1 Vibrio sp. S12_S33
TTTCCACCCTAAATTCACCGTTTTTCTTAACCCCAGCTAACGCCGCGTTAAGGGGTGCAGGCACGCAATACAAAAGCTACCGCACAGCGACTTAATCACTGAACCCAACGCAAACCGAAAATGTCACGCGTGCCAAATCCCACTTAAACGCATTGTTATGCTTAAGCTTCAATGGGTTACGTTTTTCTGGGAACAAGATTAACTCGACTTTGATTCAGAAACAAAAGCCAAAACTTAGAAAACTGAAATGAATCATAGTTTTGATATTCAGGTTAGGAATTTTGGCAAATCTAGTTTGAAGTTTGAAGTTTGAAGTTTGAAAGCCTAGAAATGGATTTCTGATTGAGCCACCGCCCTAACCTCGCGCTTGCACAAAAATTGATTGAGGCAATTCTCTGAATTTCTAGCGCCAAAGAATAAGAGTCCGAAAAACAGCGCTCTAAAAAGCCAACTTGCCGACAAACACAAAACTGAAAAGCCGAGGGAACAAAGAAAAACCATAAACCACTGATTTTACATGATTAAGCATAACGC
>NZ_CAWPQZ010000234.1:0-532 GCF_963889785.1 Vibrio sp. S12_S33
AATTTGAAGTAGAAGCAAAAATGCCAAGCGTTGGGAATCCCTCTTAAATTGATTGTTATATGCGTACTCAAAGCTACATTGAAACTGCTTCGATTTTGTTTCCGTCTAAGTCACGAACAAATGCAGCATAGTAAGCTTCACCATACTCCGGCCTTAAACCTGGCTTACCCGCACATGAGCCACCCAATTCAATGGCTGTAGCATGGAACTGGTCAACAGCTTCTTTTGAAGGTGCATTGAAAGCAATATGAGCACCATTACTTGATGTTGCTTTTCCTTCACAAGGGCTTCCGACCCAAAATTCAAAATTTTCACCATAAGCCGCTGCGATATTTTCAATATAGTGAGCACGCTTAATAGCTAGTGTAGAAAGAACAGAGTCATAAAAGCCGACTGCTTTTACCACATCAGAAACGCCAACTGAGACGTGATTTAGAATCATTTTTAAGTCCTTTTATTGATTGTAACTTGAAAGCATATAACGCCCAATTAAGTGGTGAACAACGCACTGACCAAGCCGCTGCATTGCACC
>NZ_CAWPQZ010000235.1:0-531 GCF_963889785.1 Vibrio sp. S12_S33
ATAATGATTTAATAATAAAATTTGGTTACCCTGCTGAAAATAATCGCTTTGTTTTTGGTGTTGATAAACCAGAAAAAGCTAAGCAACTGCTGGCACCAGTTTCATAACAAAGCGTTTAAGACGGATTCCCAACGCTTGGCATTTTCGGTTTGATTCAACTTTAGTGTTTACGGCACAATAGGTTAGGTCGGGTGGTCGCGTTGCTCACCACTTAACGCAGCGTTAGCTGGGGTTAAGAAAAACGGTGAATTTAGGGTGGAAAGGCTTTCGGTTTTCTAGCTACACACCGGATAAATCTCAGTTATTCAACTATCTCGCCAGTGGCACTTTTCGGGAAGTGTTTGAACTTAACGAAGTCTGCTTACGGGAAGTGTTGTGTTTGTTAAGTTCGGTGACGCGGTTTTTTTGCTGTTGAAATTCATGAATGCCTAAATTCGTTTCGTGTGCTTTGTCGTTGGCTTTTTCGATAGAATTCTTTGCAAATTACCGAGCTCAGGAATGGTGATTTATTCGGCCATTTCTTCTTTGCCA
>NZ_CAWPQZ010000236.1:0-526 GCF_963889785.1 Vibrio sp. S12_S33
TCACCACTGCTGTTGCCCGCCGCGTCGCTGATCTGCGCCGTCACGCTGTAATCACCTTCCGCCGCCAAGCTTGGGATGGTGATGTTCGCACTGCCTGTGAGTGTTTCTAATAAGGTTACTTCGTGAGTTTGTACTGTCGTACTGCCATCTGGATTGGTGATGGTTAAGGTCACCGTATCACCCACTTCCACACCCGTTGGAATACTCACCACAGTTTCAACGCCGTCACTGTTCTCTGCCACGTTCACGCTGCCGTCCGCTGCGTCCGCGATGGTAAGCGTTGGCGCCGCAGTTGGTACGGTGACGTCAAAATCAAACGTCACTGGCGCACTCTCACCACTGGTGTTGCCAGCGGCATCCGTAATGCTGCTGGTGATGCTGTAATTACCTTCCGCTGTTAAGCTTGGAATGGTGATGTCGGCGCTGCCATTGGCAAGATCCGCCGCCGTCACGGTGTAGGTTTGCTCCGTGGTGCTACCATCTGGGTTGGTGATGGTTAACGTCACCGTATCGCCCTCTTCCACAC
>NZ_CAWPQZ010000237.1:0-517 GCF_963889785.1 Vibrio sp. S12_S33
CAAGTCACCAAGGTTTAGTGTCTCTCTTTATTAAATGAGCGAGAGACATTTCGATTTTGCCGGACTCAATTTTGAAAACTTACCGCAGTAAGCTTTCCCAAGAACACTTGAATGTGTTTGGTATCAACACGTAAACGTATTGATATTGAGAACTTTTATTTGATAACAACAAATCATGTTGTTATCAGTCAGCTTTCCAAATTGTTAAAGAGCAAGATTTTCTGATGAAAACCATTTTTAAGAACACTTAAGCAAATGTGCTTAAAGATGGTGGAGCTATGCGGGATCGAACCGCAGACCTCCTCGCTGCCAGCGAGGCGCTCTCCCAGCTGAGCTATAACCCCATACTCTAAAACCGTATAAACCATCAATCTGTGTGGACACTCATCTGTGTAATCATCGTATAAGGAGGTGATCCAGCGCCAGGTTCCCCTAGCGCTACCTTGTTACGACTTCACCCCAGTCATGAACCACAAAGTGGTGAGCGTCCTCCCCGAAAGGTTAAACTACCCACTTC
>NZ_CAWPQZ010000238.1:0-516 GCF_963889785.1 Vibrio sp. S12_S33
CGTTTCATCGGCCTGAACCACCACTTGTTCGAGTAAGTGAGTCTTCAGTGCCTGATAAAGCGGTTGACGTTTACCACGACGTTTAATGGTCGTCGTTGTGGTGGTGATAACCTCATCTTCCGCTTTCGCCGCTTCACATTCTGCCTCATTAAAGAGATCACCCTGTGCTTCGTTATATGGCTTTAACGCTTCCGAGCGTTTGGCGAACTGGCGGTCAAGGGTGAGCTTAAACTGCTCAATTAAGGATTGGCGTTCTTGCTGCCACTCATTTTTCTCCGACATCAACGCTTTCACCATAGCTTGAAGCTCGGCGATGTCTTGGCTTTCTGGGTTAATATCGGGCGTCTTTTTCATGGCATTGATTATACTAAAAACACCACGAAAAGGCTTGGTATATCTGACTTTTATTGAAGTTAACTCATTGTAAAGTTGTCTATTTTCATCGGTTTATGGCCGATTATTGTGAAGCCAGATAACAGTCTATCTAAGTCAAATTGAGTCAGGGTGTACATCTGT
>NZ_CAWPQZ010000239.1:0-511 GCF_963889785.1 Vibrio sp. S12_S33
TTACACATCTGCACCATTTGATATCTGATTAAGTTGTATGTCAGTAGTATTCCCCAGAGCTCTTGTCTCACGAGCTCTGGGAGTCGGCTTCGCAGTGTAAGGCGGTTACCAAGCATGTATTGTTTTTTGCTCTCGGTACCCCAGTTCAATTTCCCAACGGTATCCATATAAACCGACTATATCTGATTTGGGATAAAGCATAGGTTCAACCATTGAGGTGAGAACATCGTATTGCTTACCCTCTTTGACTCTCGTGATTAAACGTACTACAACCTCTTGTTCTAGCTCTGGCCATTTTTACGCGCTTGCGGGTTACTCTTCAGTTTTATCAGTTTATCTTGTCGGCTAAAAGACTGAACGACTTCATAAATCAGCCCTTTTTTCAGGTTCATCGCGGCTTTCCGGGGAAAGCCGCTTTTATCTTCAAGAAGAAGTAGTCTGTATCTCGATACCCATAACCCATTCGCTTGATTAGCTTTATCTTGTTGTTCATCCCTTCCAGTGTGCAGGT
>NZ_CAWPQZ010000240.1:0-511 GCF_963889785.1 Vibrio sp. S12_S33
GTTAACGTCACCGTATCGCCCTCTTCCACGCCCGTTGGTAGTGTCACGTTGGTTTCAACGCCGTCACTGTTTTCGGCCACGCTCACGCTGCCGTCCGCAGCATCCGCAATGGTAAGTGTTGGCACCGCAGTTGGCACGGTGGCGTCAAAATCAAACGTCACTGGCGCACTTTCACCACTGCTGTTGCCCGCCGCGTCGCTGATCTGCGCCGTCACGCTGTAGTCACCTTCTGCCGCCAAGCTTGGGATGGTGATGTTCGCACTGCCTGTTAGTGTTTCTAATAAGGTTACTTCGTGAGTTTGTACTGTCGTACTGCCATCTGGGTTGGTGATGGTTAAGGTCACCGTATCACCCACTTCCACACCCGTTGGAATACTTACCACCGTTTCAACGCCGTCACTGTTCTCTGCCACGCTCACGCTGCCGTCCGCGGCATCCGCGATGGTAAGTGTTGGCGCCGCAGTTGGTACGGTGGCATCAAAATCAAACGTCACTGGCGCACTGTCACCAC
>NZ_CAWPQZ010000241.1:0-508 GCF_963889785.1 Vibrio sp. S12_S33
ATTGCACCGTAAAACACTTTACCTAACGCATAGTAAAACTGCCACGCGTTGAGAATCCACTTGAATTGCTTGTTATGTGAATTTTACCGTGAATTCAAAGTAAACCACCGTAGAAATGAAGGAATTTAAATAAGTTACATACAAAAACGATGTTTACCAAAACCTAAATTTCACAGCGATCTTAGCCAAAGAGAGCCACTTACAGAATCAACAACAAAGAAAGCGCCCTTTCAGCAACCGCTTAATTTTTTGCGTCACCAGATTTTCAGAGCTGAATGTCAGCAAGAAAATCAGTCAAAAAGACATTTCAATTAAAACGATTTGAAACCAACGAAACTCAGTACAAACCAGATCCAAAACTCAATTGAGGCAACCCAAAAACCTTGAAAACGATCAATCTCAGATTATTCAAGAATCCATTTCGACCAAGCCAACTTGCCGAAAACACAGAACGAATTCTCAATGAAATCGTAGAGTTAACCCTAAAAACTCATCAAACACATAACGC
>NZ_CAWPQZ010000242.1:0-504 GCF_963889785.1 Vibrio sp. S12_S33
ACATAACGC
Organism: Vibrio sp. S12_S33; assembly: GCF_963889785.1. Classification (NCBI taxonomy): domain Bacteria; kingdom Pseudomonadati; phylum Pseudomonadota; class Gammaproteobacteria; order Vibrionales; family Vibrionaceae; genus Vibrio; species Vibrio sp. S12_S33. The sequence continues at coordinate 10 of NZ_CAWPQZ010000242.1, forward strand.
CCAATTAAGGGGTGAGCCACGAGACCACGACACCCAATTTGGATGCCGTAAACACTAAACCTGACTTAAACCCAAAATGCCAAGCGTGGGGAATCCCTCTTAAATTGTTTGTTATGCGCTTGCTTCGCGGGTTAGTCTTTCTATAACAGAGCGTAATTTGGTCACTTTAAGCTCTGTGAGCATCACTGTAACGAAACTCAACACAGACATTGTTACAAGGGCAAAGTCTAAAAAACTACCACCACCAGTTTGATTGATGCCATACAAGCCAAACAGCAGAAAAAAACTGGCTAATATCGATAAAACCGTATCATTTGTTTTAATTTTGTACTCATCGGCAGCTATATCCTTGCTTATTGATACAACATTTGAAAGCCCTTCGAGCCTCACTACAATTTTCCCATTTTTAACCTTGGCATTAAAACCATCTCTCTGTAATGAGCTTACTAAATCATCCATAATTGTTGTCTCCATTTCTATTTTGGCGCATAACGC
>NZ_CAWPQZ010000243.1:0-500 GCF_963889785.1 Vibrio sp. S12_S33
TAAAACACTTTACCTGACGCATAGTAAAACTGCTACGCGTTGAGAATCCACTTGAATTGCTTGTTATGTGAATTTTACCGTGAATTCAAAGTAAACCACCGTAGAAATGAAGTAATTTGAATAAGTTACGTGCAAAAACGATGCTGACCAAACCCTAAATTTTACAACGATTTTAGCCAAAGAGAGCCACTTACAGAATCAACAGCAAAGAAAGCGCCCTCTCAGCTACAACAAAACCTTTTGCTTCACCAGATTTTCAGAGCTGAATATCAGCAAAAAAATCAGTCAAAAAGACATTTCAATTAAAGCGATTTGAAACCACCGAAACTCAACACAAACCTGATCAAACAACCAATTGAGGCAACCCAAGAACCTTGAAAACGATCAATCTCAGGTTGTTCAAAAATCCATTTCGACCAAGCCAACTTGCCGAAAACACGGAACGAATTCTCAATGAAATCGTAGCTTTGACCTTAAAAACCCATCAAACACATAACGCC
>NZ_CAWPQZ010000244.1:0-497 GCF_963889785.1 Vibrio sp. S12_S33
GCCCCATGATACCTTGAGGTATATCGCTCGGCTTTCTGGCCCTCACGGTTTCGCCACACTGAGAGCATTTACCAGAAAAGAGCCGATACTCGGTAATATCCATTGTCGGTTTGGGAATTTCATGAACCTGATGGCGATAAAAAGGTTTATCACTCATCTTAAGGTTCGTATCACCACAACAAGAACAGGTAATATCTGGGTAACATTCAACAACGGTATCAGATGGTTTTAATTCTGAGAGTTGTCGTTTGTGCCCTGAGTGACCCTGTTTAGCTCCTCTCGGATTGCGGCCACTAGAGCTTTGAGCTTTTTTCTTTCAGCCCGCTCTTTAGGCCCATCGGATGATGGTGATTTGGATGAATTAGCGCTGCTAGTTTTGAGCTTGTCCTCATAGTGGCGCAACTGCTCCCAGAGCTCAACAATCAGCGCATTCGCTTCGTTGATATCTGAGGCCACGGGCGGCGAAGATGAGAATTTAGATTTTTTCTTTTTCATGC
>NZ_CAWPQZ010000245.1:0-489 GCF_963889785.1 Vibrio sp. S12_S33
ACAATCCTAAACCATTGCGCCTTAAACACAAAACTCAACCTAGAATCGAAACTCCCAAGCGTTGGGAATCCGTCTTAAACGCCTAGTTAGCTGCTGCACTTTCGCTAGCGAATTACGCCAAAATGCCTAATTTGGAACACATTATTGCTTTCAAACGACAAAGTAAAACGGACAGCTGTGAAATTAAAGCCTAATCCACGAAATGCGCTTGGCAAAGAAGAAATGGCCGAGGAAATCCCATTCCTGAGCATGGTAATTTGCAAAGAATTCTATCGGAAAAGCCAACGACAGAACACACGAAACGAATTTAAGAATGCATAAATTTCAACACCAAAGAAGCCGCGCCAACGAACTTAACAAAGACAACACTTCCCGTAAGCAGACTTCGTTAAGTTCAAACACTTCCCGAAAAGTGCCACTGGCGAGATAGTTGAGAAGCTGAGATTTGTCCGGTGTGTAGCTAGAAAACCCAAAGCCTTTCCACCCTAA
>NZ_CAWPQZ010000246.1:0-489 GCF_963889785.1 Vibrio sp. S12_S33
TAACGCCCAATTAAGTGGTGAACAACGCACTGACCAAGTCGCTGCATTGCACCGTAAAACACTTTACCTAACGCATAGTAAAACTGTCACGCGTTGAGAATCCACTTGAATTGCTTGTTATGTGAATTTTACCGTGAATTCAAAGTAAACCACCGTAGAAATGAAGAGATTTTAATAAGTTACGTAAAAAACGATGCTTACCAAACCCTAAATTTCACAGCGTTCTTAGCCAAAGAGAGCCACTTGCAGAATCAACAACAAAGAAAGCGCCCTTTCAGCAACCGCTAAATTTTTTGCGTCACCAGATTTTCAGAGCTGAATGTCAGCAAGCAAATCAGTCAAAAATGCATTTTAATTGAAGTTATTTGAAGCCGATAAAACTCAACACAAACCAGATCCAAAACTTAATTGAGGCAACCCAAGAACCTTAAAAACGATAAATCTCAGGTTGTTCAAGAATCCATTTCGACCAAGCCAACTTGCCGAAAA
>NZ_CAWPQZ010000247.1:0-489 GCF_963889785.1 Vibrio sp. S12_S33
TTGGGATTTCTCCGGCCATTCGTTTTGAGCTGTCGGCAAATGAGCATTTTTACCCTCAAATTCGTGGTTAACTCAAACCGTAAAACAGACAAATTTCTTTGTTTGCCTCAATCGGTTTTAGCGTTGGTGTGTTGTCAATTTAGTGAGCGCAAAGTGTGGAAAGAGCAAGTTAATCGATCATTTTGTATTTGTTGAAGGCTTCGCTCGTTGAGTTAGTTTGGTTCAAAAGCCTAGTTTGTCGCTGAAAGGCAGACTTCATTTTTGCGGCTTATTTATCACGGCTTTTGCTTGGGTTGATTCTTGAATCACTCAACTATTGCAATTGTGGTTTTTGATCGAGTAAAGTCAGCTTATCTTATTGAATTTGCATAACAAACAATTCAAGTGGATTCTCAACGCGTGGTAGTTTTACTATGCGTCAGGTAAAGTGTTTTACGGTGCAATGCAGCGGCTTGGTCAGTGCGTTGTTCACCACTTAATTGGGCGTTA
>NZ_CAWPQZ010000248.1:0-487 GCF_963889785.1 Vibrio sp. S12_S33
TAACGCCAAATTAAGGTGTGAACAACGCTAGCCACCTGACCTAAAGCATTGTGCCATAAACACTAAACTAGCTTGAAGTGAAAGCGCCGAGCGTTGTGAATCACTCTTAAATTTCTTGTTATGTTAATTAGCAGGATCAAATTGATTGACTAAACAGTAACCCACACCACCCTCTCTTCCTGTGGTGTAAACGGTACCGGACTTATTACCAGATGCCCAAGCAGCCAGAATCACGGAAGTAAGTGCTGTATGTTCTTGCTTGATGAACAACCAACCATATGGAGTTCCTGCACAGTTATCTGGTTGCCCAGTATCCATCATGATCATAATACCGGCGGTTGTAACAGTTAAGTTCTTGATTTTCCCAGTTTGATAATGCTCAGCAGCAAATGAGCCTATCGAAATTACAGAAAGCAAAAAACACCAAAACAATTTTTTCATTTATTTTTCCTCGAATATTCCTTATGACTTTAAGTAACATAACGCC
>NZ_CAWPQZ010000249.1:0-486 GCF_963889785.1 Vibrio sp. S12_S33
TAACGCCCAATTAAGTGGTGAACAACGCACTGACCAAGCCGCTGCATTGCACCGTAAAACACTTTACCTGACGCATAGTAAAACTGCCACGCGTTGAGAATCCACTTGAATTGCTTGTTATGTGAATTTTACCGTGAATTCAAAGTAGACCACCGTAGAAATGAAGAGATTTGAATAAGTTACGTGCAAAAACGATGCTTACCAAAACCTAAACTTTACAACGATCTTAGTCAAAGAGAGCCACTTACAGAATCAACAACAAAGAAAGCACCCTTTCAGCCACAACAAAACCTTTTGCTTCACCAGACTTTCAGTGCTGAATGTCAGCAAGCAAATCAGTCAAAAAAGCATTTCAATTGAAGCGATTTGAAACCGACGAAACCCAAAACAAACCCGATCCAAAACTTAATTGAGGCAACCCAAGAACCTTAAAAACGATCAATATCAGGTTGTTCAAAGATCCATTTCGACCAAGCCAACTTGCCG
>NZ_CAWPQZ010000250.1:0-483 GCF_963889785.1 Vibrio sp. S12_S33
CAGCTAACTAGGCGTTTAAGACGGATTCCCAACGCTTGGGAGTTTCGGGTCTAGGTTGAGTTTTGTGTTTAAGGCACAATGGTTTAGGATTGTGGTCGCGTTGCTCACCACTTAACGCGGCGTTATGCAACTCAGGTAAATTTAGGGGTTTAATCTTTTTGGATTTCTCCGGCCATTTGTTTTGTGTTGTCGGCAAATGAGCATTTTCGGCTTCAAATTCGTGGTTAACTCAATCCGTAAAACAGATAAGATTCTTTGTTTGCCTCAATCAGTTTTAGCGTTGGTGCGTTGTCAATTTAGCGGGTGCAAAGTGTGGAAAGGACAAGTTAATCGATCATTTTGTACTTGCTGAATATTTTGCTCGTTGAGTTTTACTGATTCAAAAGCTTGGTTTGTTGCTGAAAGGTGTGCTTTGTTTTGGCGGCTTACTTATCACGGTTCGGGCTTTGGCTGATTCTTGGTTCACTTAACCAACATTTTGAT
>NZ_CAWPQZ010000251.1:0-481 GCF_963889785.1 Vibrio sp. S12_S33
AAAGTAAAACGGACAGCTGTGAAATTAAAACCTAATCCACGAAATGCGCTTGGTAAAGAAGAAATGACCGAGAAAACCACCATTCCTTAGCATGGTAATTTGCAAAGAATTCTATCGAAAAAGCCAATGACAGAGCACACGAATCGAATTTAAGAATGCATAAATTTCAACACCAAAGAAGCCGCGCCAGCGAACTTAACAAACACAACACCTCCCGTAAGCAGACTTCGTTAAGTTCAAACACTTCTTGAAAAGTGCCACTGGCGAGATAGTTGAGAAGCTGAGATTTGTCCGGTGTGTAGCTAGGAACCCCAAAGCCTTTCCACCCTAAATTCACAGCTTTTCTTAACCCCAGCTAACGCCCAATTAAGGGGTGAGCAACGCTACCACCCAAACCTAAAGCACTGTGCCATAAACACTAAACTTGAAGTAGAAGCAAAAATACCAAGCGTTGGGAATCCCTCTTAAATTGTTTGTTAGC
>NZ_CAWPQZ010000252.1:0-477 GCF_963889785.1 Vibrio sp. S12_S33
TTTTCTAGCTACACACCGGACAAATCTCAGCTTCTCAACTATCTCGCCAGTGGCACTTTTCGGGAAGTGTTTGAACTTAACGAAGTCTGCTTACGGGAAATGTTGTGTTTGTTAAGTTCATTGGCGCGGCTTCTTTGTTGTTGAAATTCATGAATGCTTAAATTCATTTCATGTGCTTTGTCGTTGGCTTTTTCGATAGAATTCTTTGCAAATTACCATGCTCAAGAATGGTGATTTACTCGGCCATTTCTTCTTTGCCAAGCGCATTTCGTGGATTAGGTTTTAATTTCACAGCTGTCCGTTTTACTTTGCCGTTTGAAAGCAATAACGTGTTCCAAATTAGGCATTTGGGCGTAATTTGCTAGCGAAAGTGCAGCAGCTAACTAGGCGTTTAAGACGGATTCCCAACGCTTGGGAGTTTCGGCTCTAGGTTGAGTTTTGTGTTTAAGGCGCAATGGTTTAGGATTGTGGTCGCGT
>NZ_CAWPQZ010000253.1:0-477 GCF_963889785.1 Vibrio sp. S12_S33
GGGCGTTATGTGTTTGATGAGTTTTTGAGGTTAATTCTACGATTTCACTGAGAATTCGTTCTGTGTTTTCGGCAAGTTGGCTTGGTCGAAATGGATTCTTGAATAATCTGAGATTGATCGTTTTCAAGGTTCTTGGGTTGCCTCAATTGAGTTTTGGATCTGGCTTGTGTTGAGTTCTGTAGGTTTCAAATCGCTTTAATTGAAATGCTTTTTTGACTGATTTACTTGCTGATATTTAACTCTGAAAGTTTGGTGAAGCAAAAGGTTTTGTTGTGGCTGAAAGGGCGCTTTCTTTGTTGTTGATTCTGTAAGTGGCTTTCTTCGGCTAAGATCGCTGTGAAATTTAGGTTTTGGTAAGCATCATTTTTGTACGTAACTTATTCAAATCTCTTCATTTCTACGGTGGTTTACTTTGAATTCACGGTAAAATTCACATAACAAGCAATTCAAGTGGATTCTCAACGCGTGGCAGTTTTA
>NZ_CAWPQZ010000254.1:0-470 GCF_963889785.1 Vibrio sp. S12_S33
GGCGTTAGCTGGGGTTAAGAAAAACGGTGAATTTAGGGTGGAAAGGCTTTGGGTTTTCTAGCTACACACCGGATAAATCTCAGTTTCTCAACTATCTCGCCAGTGGCACTTTTCGGGAAGTGTTTGAACTTAACGAAGTCTGCTTACGGGAAGTGTTGTGTTTGTTAAGTTCGTTGGCGCGGCTTCTTTGCTGTTGAAGTTCATGAATGCCTAAATTCATTTCGTGTGCTTTGTCGTTGGCTTTTTCGATAGAATTCTTTGCAAATTACCATGCTCAGAAAGGGTGATTTTCTCGGTCATTTCTTCTTTGCCAAGCGCATTTCGTGGATTAGGTTTTAATTTCACAGCTGTCCGTTTTACTTTGCCGTTTGAAAGCAATAATGTGTTTAAAAATAGGCATTTTGGCGTAATTTGCTAGCGAAAGTGCAGCAGCTAACTAGGCGTTTAAGACGGATTCCCAACGCTTGGGA
>NZ_CAWPQZ010000255.1:0-463 GCF_963889785.1 Vibrio sp. S12_S33
AATCCGTCTTAAACGCTTTGTTATGAAACTGGTGCCAGCAGTTGCTTAGCTTTTTCTGGTTTATCAACACCAAAAACAAAGCGATTATTTTCAGCAGGGTAACCAAATTTTATTATTAAATCATTATCTATTAGCAATTTACAAATACCACCGAAAGAACCAGCTTTACCCGTGACTTGCATGTTGTCTTTATCCAAAATAAAAACATCTGATACAGCTTCAACTTGCAATGCGGTCGACTTTAAAGCTCTTATTGCTGCTTGTTCATCAGCAACAAGGAAATGAACTACAGAAGAATGGTTCAAAGTACTTATACTTAGACCTTCGATATTTACTCCTGCATTCCCAAGTGTTTCTCCAATATCAACGAGTATTGATGACTCTAAGTCGTGAATAATACATATGTCCTTCAAAGTGTTCTCCTTATTTCACAACACTAAAAATTTGAGTGTTTCATAACGCC
>NZ_CAWPQZ010000256.1:0-458 GCF_963889785.1 Vibrio sp. S12_S33
CGACAAAGCACACGAAACGAATTTAGGCATTCATGAATTTCAAAAACAAAGAAGCCGCGCCAATGAACTTAACAAACACAACACTTCCCGTAAGCAGACTTCGTTAAGTTCAAACACTTCCCGAAAAATGCCACTGGCGAGATAGTTGAGAAGCTGAGATTTGTCCGGTGTGTAGCTAGAAAACCGAAAGCCTTTCCACCCTAAATTCACCGTTTTTCTTAACCCCAGCTAACGCCCAATTAAGGTGTGAAGCACGCTACTACAACACTCTAACTGGACGCCGTAACCACTAAACTAGACCCAGACTAAAAATGCCAAGCGTAAGGAATCACTCTTAAATTGTTTGTATGGATAATAACTCTCAAAATCGGGTAATGTGAGACCCAGGCTTTAGCTGCAACTAAAACTTTCCATGTAGTAGTTCGATTGAACGCTGGCTCCTCTATCGAGAGACCGAT
>NZ_CAWPQZ010000257.1:0-456 GCF_963889785.1 Vibrio sp. S12_S33
CCTGTCGGTTCACCTTTGACATGGGTAAAGAAAGAGCTGAGTGGCACAAGAACTGAAGGCATTACTTCAAGAAACCGTGTGTAACTGAGCAGAGTTGGGAAATAACTCTTGTAGTGGCGACGCACGATCCCAAGGTAAAAGTTTTTGAAATCACGCTGATGAGACATATGGAAAGCGATAATGATTGTCATGATTTCGCTTTCGGACATCCTGCCTTTGCGGTTGCGGTTGCGGTTGCGGTTGCGGTTGCGGTTGCGGTTGCGCTTTCGTTCGCCGCTTTCAAGCTGAAGTTTTTGCCACTGAGGTAGAAAAGCCTTACAAAAGTCATCGACATGGCAAAATAAGTCTACTAGTTTATGCATAGCTGGTTCCTTTGCGATTGTTCTCTCTTGGTCGAAAGATCTGATCGCAGAACCAGCTTTTAGTTCCCTTCTTTTTTATCCCGAGTTCAGGTTA
>NZ_CAWPQZ010000258.1:0-447 GCF_963889785.1 Vibrio sp. S12_S33
ACTACGTGCGAACTGAGGAATTTGACCTGCCTCGGTATAACCAATTGAACGATATAATGAAGATGCAATGTCACCTAAACGTGTGTCGAGAACCAGCAATGACAAACCAAGTTCACAAGCTACGCTTTCCATTAGCGACATTAGTTTTTTACTAACACCTTTTCCTCGTGCTCCCGTGTGAACCATAAGTTTTTCAACTTCCCCTCGATGTGAGCCATTAGGCTTAGAACAAAGAGACAGTTGAACTGCACCTACAATATTTTCATTGTCATAAGCAAGAAACAGTTTTCTCGCACCCGACTTGAGGTCTGACTCTACAGATGACCAATACAACTTTACTTCTTGTTCATCGACTGGTGTTAAGAAGCCTACAGAGGCTCCACTTTCTATACAATCAGTTAGTAACGAATTTAGCTGTTCGACTAAACCTGATGTTGTACTTACTTC
>NZ_CAWPQZ010000259.1:0-443 GCF_963889785.1 Vibrio sp. S12_S33
AGCAGCTAACTAGGCGTTTAAGACGGATTCCCAACGCTTGGGAGTTTCGATTCTAGGTTGAGTTTTGTGTTTAAGGCGCAATGGTTTAGGATTGTAGTCGCGTTGCTCACCACTTAACGCAGCGTTAGGCTATTCAGAGGATACGATGACAGATTTAAAAAATAATGAGCAATATTTCGACGTTTCTTTTGAGAAGTTTTCCTCACCAGATGAGAAATATAGCAACGTCGAGTTTGAAGATTGCCAATTCTCCGACTGCGATTTCTCAGCGGTTAAATTTCAGAAATGTAAGTTTACAAACTGCACATTTGAACGCTGTAATTTGAGTTTGGTCGATTTTACAAACTCAAAGCTCTTTGAGCTTAAATTTCAAGACAGTAAGTTAGTTGGCGTTGATTGGACGAAAGCGACATGGCCAGTTTATCACTCAGACTTTGAGCTAA
>NZ_CAWPQZ010000260.1:0-443 GCF_963889785.1 Vibrio sp. S12_S33
GCGGTTGACGTTTACCACGACGTTTAATGGTCGTCGTTGTGGTGGTGATAACCTCATCTTCCGCTTTCGCCGCTTCACATTCTGCCTCATTAAAGAGGTCACCCTGTGCTTCGTTATATGGCTTTAATGCTTCCGAGCGTTTGGCGAACTGACGGTCAAGGGCGAGTTTGAACTGTTCGATTAAGGCTTGGTATATCTGACTTTCATTGAAGTTAACTCATTGTAAAGTTGTCTATTTTCATAGGTTTATGGCCGATTATTGTGAAGCCAGATAACAGTCTATCTAAGTCAAATTGAGTCAGGGTGTACATCTGTTTTTTCTCTTGAGTGGGCCATTTAAATTTGGCTTTTTCGAGCCGTTTGTACCACAGGGCAAAACCCGTTTTATCCCAATACAACACTTTGACTTTGTCGCGTTGTTTATTGGTAAATAGGAACAGTGC
>NZ_CAWPQZ010000261.1:0-438 GCF_963889785.1 Vibrio sp. S12_S33
CAAAAGTGCCAAGCGTTGTGAATCCCTCTTAAATTGCTTGTTATGTGTTTACTCAAAGTAACCCTCGGAAGCAATTGCAACCGATTGAAAGTACAACCCTTCACCTTCTTCTAAGTCAGGAAGAGTTGGACGCCAGAAAGATAACTGAAGCTCTTTAAATACGTAGCTATAGCCTAACTCTGGATCAGAATGATCATAGTTACCTTCTAGCTGAATTCGTTCGAGTACATTAGTTGCTAATATCCTATGTACGTCTAAGCCAAGCAATGTCGTTGAAAACAACTCAGACGCAGCGGCTTCAATGAACTCAACTCTTCCTTCATTATCAAAATCTACCATGAGACCGTCTAAAAAATGATGGCGATGGCCATAGATGCAATCAGGAGCTCCGATAACATTGCTCACTTCAGTTTCTGTCATACCGAGCTTGACTGGACC
>NZ_CAWPQZ010000262.1:0-434 GCF_963889785.1 Vibrio sp. S12_S33
TTAAAGCCATATAACGAAGCACAGGGTGACCTCTTTAATGAGGCAGAATGTGAAGCGGCGAAAGCGGAAGATGAGGTTATCACCACCACAACGACGACCATTAAACGTCGTGGTAAACGTCAACCGCTTCCTAAAGACTTGCCACGTGAAATCATCGAACTTGACCTAGATGAGCACGACAAACAGTGCTCATGCTGCCAACACGCTCTGCATAAAATCGGCGAAGACCGCAGTGAAAAGCTCGAGTTCACGCCCGCTGTATTGAAAGTGTTGGAATATGTTCGTCCAAAATACGCCTGTCGTCAGTGTGAACAACAGGCTGAAAAAAGCCACATTCACCAACAACCCGCACCGATAAGCATCATCCCTAAAAGCTTCGCCACAGAAAGCTTGCTGGCCAATATCATCCTTGGCAAATACCAATACGCGATGCC
>NZ_CAWPQZ010000263.1:0-426 GCF_963889785.1 Vibrio sp. S12_S33
AAGTGGGTGATACGGTGACCTTAACCATCACCAACCCAGATAGCAGTGTGACAACGCAAACCTACACCGTGACCCAAACGGATGTCGATACCGGCAGTGCGAACATCACCATCCCAAGCTTGGCGGCAGAAGGTGACTACAGCGTGACGGCGCAGATCAGCGACGCGGCGGGCAACAGCAGTGGTGAGAGTGCGCCAGTGACGTTTGATTTTGACGCCACCGTGCCAACTGCGGTGCCAACACTCACCATCGCGGATGCCGCGGACGGCAGCGTGAGCGTGGCCGAGAACAGTGACGGTGTTGAAACCAACGTGACCCTACCAACGGGCGTGGAAGAAGGCGATACGGTGACGTTAACCATCACCAACCCAGATGGTAGCACCACGGAGCAAACCTACACCGTGACGGCGGCGGATCTTGCCAATG
>NZ_CAWPQZ010000264.1:0-425 GCF_963889785.1 Vibrio sp. S12_S33
TGGATTCATGCTGAACCTACTTGGCGGGTTAATCGCGTACTGTCTGAAGCCAGAAAAGCCATCGCTTAATATTACGAACACTGAAAAAACAGGACTGATGGCGATGGCTTAAACCGATCTGAGGTTATTCAGCAAAGTTAATCCTATAGAACTTAAGCAGTATCGTTATTTTTCAACATACTGTATCGGCTTTTTCATACTCATTTTTTAGTGCTGTGTACTTCTGTCGCTGTAGCAATAAGATATGGGAAGAGAAGAGAGGCTAGTGGAAGGAAAATAAGTGATGAGTATTTTAATACCTTAAACACAAAAAACCCCAGCATTGCTGCTGAGGTTTCTAATAAAGTGGCGGAGCGGACGGGACTCGAACCCGCGACCCCCGGCGTGACAGGCCGGTATTCTAACCAACTGAACTACCGCTCCGC
>NZ_CAWPQZ010000265.1:0-424 GCF_963889785.1 Vibrio sp. S12_S33
GTACTCGTTACACTATAATTTCCTTCAGCAACTAAACTTGGAATTAAAACATTAGCCGAACCATTGGTGATATCAGTATCAGTGAGGACATGAGTATAATCTGTTTGATTTCCTGAATTATCAGTTAGTGATACAGTCAAAATATCTCCAGCTTTAGCGCCTGCAGAGAAAGATACGACTGTCTCGATACCATCGGCATTCTCGATAATATCTATATTGCCATCTGAAGCCTCATCAATACTCAACGTGAGTGTGGCGGGTATAGTGATATCTAAATCAAACGTCACTGCCGCACTCTCACCACTGCTGTTGCCCGCCGCGTCGCTGATCTGCGCCGTCACGCTGTAATCACCTTCCGCCGCCAAGCTTGGGATGGTGATGTTCGCACTGCCTGTGAGTGTTTCTAATAAGGTTACTTCGTGAG
>NZ_CAWPQZ010000266.1:0-421 GCF_963889785.1 Vibrio sp. S12_S33
GTCGTATGTCCGAAAGCGAAATAATGACCATCGTTATTGCTTTCCATATGTCGCACCAGCGTGACTTTAAGAATTACTATCTTGGTATTATTCACCGATACTACAAAAATGAGTTCCCGACGTTGCTTAGCTATACCCGCTTTCTGGAAGTGATGCCGTCAATTCTTATCCCGCTAAGTTCTTTTTTTACTCACGTGAAAGGTGAGCCTACTGGTATTGAGTTTATTGATTCTACAAGTATTAAAGTCTGCCATAACTTACGCATACCAAGACACAAGGTATTCAAAGGAACAGCGGCAAGAGGTAAAGGTACGATGGGGTGGTTTTACGGCTTTAAGCTTCACATTATCACTAATCACCTTGGTGATATTGTGGCAGCTAAACTTACCCCCGCTAATACGGATGACAGAAAACCCGTTCG
>NZ_CAWPQZ010000267.1:0-420 GCF_963889785.1 Vibrio sp. S12_S33
CCTACACCGTGACGGCGGCGGATCTTGCCAATGGCAGCGCCGACATCACCATTCCAAGCTTGACAGCGGAAGGTAACTACAGCATCACCAGCAGCATTACGGATGCCGCTGGCAACAGCAGTGGTGACAGTGCGCCAGTGACGTTTGATTTTGACGCCACCGCACCAACTGCGGCGCCAACACTTACCATCGCGGATGCCGCGGACGGCAGCGTGAGCGTGGCAGAGAACAGTGACGGCGTTGAAACTGTGGTGAGTATTCCAACGGGTGTGGAAGTGGGTGATACGGTGACGTTAACCATCACCAACCCAGATAGCAGTGTGACAACGCAAACCTACACCGTGACCCAAACGGATGTCGATACCGGCAGTGCGAACATCACCATCCCAAGCTTGGCGGCGGAAGGTGATTACAACGTGA
>NZ_CAWPQZ010000268.1:0-418 GCF_963889785.1 Vibrio sp. S12_S33
GTGAATTTTACCGTGAATTCAAAGTAAACCACCGTAGAAATGAAGAGATTTGAATAAGTTACGTACAAAAATGATGCTTACCGAAACCTAAATTTCACAGCGATCTTAGCCAAAGAGAGCCACTTACAGAATCGACAACAAAGAAAGCGCCCTTTCGGCAACCGCTAAATTTTTTGCGTCACCAGATTTTCAGAGCTGAACTTCAGCAAGAGAGTCAGTCAAAAAGACATTTCAATTAAAGCGATTTGAACTGGCGAAACTCAACACAAACCAGATCCAAAACTTAATTGAGGCAATCCAAGAACCTTGGACGTGACCAATTAAAGCTCTTTCAAGAATCCATTTCGACCAAGCTAACTTGCCGAAAACACGGAACGAATTCTCAATGAAATCGTCGAGTTAACCCTAAAAACTCATC
>NZ_CAWPQZ010000269.1:0-416 GCF_963889785.1 Vibrio sp. S12_S33
CAATGAGTGGGAGCTTAATACTTGAACCTAGGCGAGAAAGATCCTTCCCTAGAGTCGTGAAGAAAAAGCCAAGCCGATACCCTAGAAAATACAATGCCGCTCACCTTAAGTGAACGGCATTAGAGCAATTACGCTCCCCATTCTTTTTTACCGCTGCTGGTGAAGTTACTTTTCTTTGCTGGCTTCACTGCCTTCAGACATTGTGATAGTTGGAAGGAGAAAAACTGGCGTAGAGCGCATTCTGGTGTAAGAGGGAATGAGATAGCCGATTCGCTAACTAGTTGGTAAGCGCCCCACGATCCCACGGGGCGTTTTAGTGTGAGAAGTTCCAAGGAAGAAGTGAGTTGATATCAGGCTCTGGCTTTGCCAGTTCCCTCATACATTTGGCCATGTAATCGTAAAGTATCAGTCCGTTA
>NZ_CAWPQZ010000270.1:0-416 GCF_963889785.1 Vibrio sp. S12_S33
AAAATATCGTCTTGTTCGACTATCAAAACAGCCGCGCGAGAGCATGCCCCGTGAACTTTTTGGGCGATTACTCAGGCTATCTACAAAGTGATGGTTACGCGGCTTATGACGGATTAACCAACGTGGCCAATGTTGGTTGTTTCGCTCACGCACGCCGTAAGTTCATGGAGGCGAAAAAGCTTCAGGGCAAAGGTAAGTCAACCTGAGATCGGTTTAAGCCATCGCCATCAATCCTGATTTTTCAGTGGTTGTTATGTTCAACGATGGCTTTTCTGGTTTTAGGCAGTAAGCAATTAACCCACCAAGTAAGTTCAGCATGAATCCATGCAGACTCCTGTGTCTAGAATGCTCTATCTGAGAAATATTCTTTAGTTGGTCGTTGATGGTTTCAATGATGAACCGCTTAGACAACATTG
>NZ_CAWPQZ010000271.1:0-406 GCF_963889785.1 Vibrio sp. S12_S33
AGTATTCCAACGGGTGTGGAAGTGGGTGATACGGTGACGTTAACCATCACCAACCCAGATGGCAGTACGACAGTACAAACTCACGAAGTAACCTTATTAGAAACACTAACAGGCAGTGCGAACATCACCATCCCAAGCTTGGCGGCGGAAGGTGACTACAGCGTGACGGCGCAGATCAGCGACGCGGCGGGCAACAGCAGTGGTGAAAGTGCGCCAGTGACGTTTGATTTTGACGCCACCGTGCCAAGTACGGTGCCAACACTTACCATTGCGGATGCTGCGGACGGCAGCGTGAGCGTGGCCGAAAACAGTGACGGCGTTGAAACCAACGTGACACTACCAACGGGCGTGGAAGAGGGCGATACGGTGACGTTAACCATCACCAACCCAGATGGTAGCACCACGG
>NZ_CAWPQZ010000272.1:0-404 GCF_963889785.1 Vibrio sp. S12_S33
CATAACGCTGCATTAAGGTGCGAACAACGCTAAATCTCCAAACCCAAACCACTCCACCTTAAACACTAAAGCCAAATTTAAACTGAAGTCGCCAAGCGTTGTGAGTCACTCTTGAATGCCTTGTTATGTCACGACCAAAGTCAGTCAAATTTAAGTGAAATATTCTTTTAATACAATAAGGTAGCTGTAAATAGACAAAAAATCGAAGCCGAAGTATTTGTTATCGCACTACCTTGAGTAGCGCTAGCGCGATCTCTTGAATTGTCGCGCAATTAAGGATCGCGAAAGCGCCTCAAGGTTAGCATGGAAATAACTAATATTCGTCCTTTTTGCCGTCTTTCTTCCACCCCGTTAGATTACACTCAAACTTGAGTATCATTACCGTACATCCAACCTGTGATGAC
>NZ_CAWPQZ010000273.1:0-403 GCF_963889785.1 Vibrio sp. S12_S33
GCGGCGTTATGTGTTTGATGGGTTTTTAAGGTCAACGCTACGATTTCATTGAGAATTCGTCCCGTGTTTTCGGCAAGTTGGCTTGGTCGAAATGGATGTTTGAACAACCTGAGATTGATCGTTTTCAAGGTTCTTGGGTTGCCTCACTTGAATTTTGGATCTGGTTTGTGTTGAGTTTCGTCAGTTTCAAATCGCTTTAATTGAAATGTCTTTTTGACGGATTTGCTTGCTGATATTCAGCTCTGAAAATCTGGTGAAGCAAAAAATTTAGCGGTTGCTGAAAAGGCGCTTTCTTTGTTGTCGATTCTGTAAGTGGCTCTCTTTGGCTCAGATCGCTGTGAAATTTAGGTTTTGGTAAGCATCGTTTTTGTACGTAACTTATTAAAATTCCTTCGTTTCTACG
>NZ_CAWPQZ010000274.1:0-401 GCF_963889785.1 Vibrio sp. S12_S33
CTTAGTATCAAGTTTGAAGTGCGACATTTTTTACAGATGCGCATGAATATACTCCAGTGGTGTTCTATACCCAAGTCTTTTGCGTGGGCGCGTATTTAATTTGTGTGCGATTTCATCACAGAGCTCTTGCGTCACGTGAGACATGGAAGCACCTTTGGGTAAGTATTGTCGTATCAAACCGTTAGTGTTTTCATTAGTCCCTCGTTCCCATGAGTGGTATGGATTTGCAAAGTAAAACAGACAGTTATGCTGCTTTTCTAGTTGTTCATAACCGTGAAATTCAGTGCCATTGTCCGCGGTGATAGTCTTAAAGGGTAAGCCTGAGCGGATGATAAGTTCGCTCACTTTTGCATTGAGTGAAGCTGTGGTTCGGTTGTCGAGCTGGCCGATTAAAGTGAGGC
>NZ_CAWPQZ010000275.1:0-400 GCF_963889785.1 Vibrio sp. S12_S33
GCGTTATATTTCTTTTTAGTTCAGTACGTTATAATGTTAAAAATTAAATCGAAAGCCGAAACGTGAATACGTCTCTCAGTGGTGGTCTCCTGAGACTGATGATGGCAGCCTCGATTTACTTTGCGTCAAATCCACCTGTTTTTGTGGTGCAGTTTCTCTTAGCGGAAATTGTGGGGTTTTTAACTAGTCAGACTAAGGAGGGAGAGCTTATGGGTACGAAAATTATCAACAAAACTAGTAGTAAATTTAAGCAACTTTCAAAATGTGTTGCCATGTTTTGGGAGAACCACCGCTCTTTTAAGTTTAACTTACTGATGATCTGGTGAAACTCCAGTGAAAAGAGCAAATTAGTAGGTGCGCATAGCCCAAATCACCTATAGCGCACTGAAATATAACAAAC
>NZ_CAWPQZ010000276.1:0-396 GCF_963889785.1 Vibrio sp. S12_S33
ATAATGATTTAATAATAAAATTTGGTTACCCTGCTGAAAATAATCGCTTTGTTTTTGGTGTTGATAAACCAGAAAAAGCTAAGCAACTGCTGGCACCAGTTTCATAACAAAGCGTTTAAGACGGATTTCCAACGCTTGGCATTTTCGGTTTGATTCAACTTTAGTGTTTACGGCACAATAGGTTAGGTCGGGTGGTCGCGTTGCTCACCACTTAACGCAGCGTTAGCTGGGGTTAAGAAAAGCTGTGAATTTAGGGTGGAAAGGCTTTCGGTTTTCTAGCTACACACCGGACAAATCCCAGCTTATCAGCTATCTCGCCAGTGGCACTTTTCTGGAAGTGTTTGAACTTAACGAAGTCTGCTTACGGGAAATGTTATGTTTGTTAAGTTCGTTGGT
>NZ_CAWPQZ010000277.1:0-395 GCF_963889785.1 Vibrio sp. S12_S33
TGTAATTTGAGTTTGGTCGATTTTACAAACTCAAAGCTCTTTGAGCTTAAATTTCAAGACAGTAAGTTAGTTGGCGTTGATTGGACGAAAGCGACATGGCCAGTTTATCACTCAGACTTTGAGCTAAGTTTTAAGCGTTGTATTTTAAATGACTCGTCTTTCTTTGGCCTGACCTTAAATGCATTAGTTTTGGATGAATGTAAGTTGCATGATGTTGATTTCCGTGAAGGTAACTTTGCAGGTTCAACAATGATTTATAGTGATTTTAGCTACAGTTTATTTATGAGAACAAATTTGCAAGGTGTTGATTTCAGTGAATCAACAGCATACTCAATTGACGTATTAGAAAATAACGTTAAAAAGGCTAAGTTTTCACGATATGAAGCGTTGAGCTT
>NZ_CAWPQZ010000278.1:0-393 GCF_963889785.1 Vibrio sp. S12_S33
GTGAACAACAGGCTGAAAAAAGCCACATTCACCAACAACCCGCACCGATAAGCATCATCCCTAAAAGCTTCGCCACAGAAAGCTTGCTGGCCAATATCATCCTTGGCAAATACCAATACGCGATGCCACTTTATCGCCAAGAATCCCTGTTTACCCAGTCAGGTATCGAGCTATCGAGAACCACCATGGCAAGGTGGGTAATTCAGGTTAGTGAAAAGTTCAAACCGCTTTATCAGGCACTGAAGACTCACTTACTCGAACAAGTTGTGGTTCAGGCCGATGAAACGCCGCTCAATGTGCTTAAGGAAGACAAGCAATGTTATATGTGGTTGTACTGCTCGGGAGCCGACTCCCCTGAAGCTAAACTCCCTGACATGAAAAATATCGTCTTGT
>NZ_CAWPQZ010000279.1:0-392 GCF_963889785.1 Vibrio sp. S12_S33
CAACCGCTAAATTTTTTGCTTCACCAGATTTTCAGAGCTGAATGTCAGCAAGTGAATCAGTCAAAAAGACATTTCAATTAAAGCGATTTGAAACTGATGAAACTCAACACAAACCAGATCCAAAACTTAATTGAGGCAACCCAAGAACCTTGAAAACGATCAATCTCAGATTATTCAAGAATCCATTTCGACCAAGCCAACTTGCCGAAAACACAGAACGAATTATCAATGAAATCGTAGCTTTGACCTAAAAACTGACCAAACACATAACGCCGCGTTAAGTGGTGAGCAACGCGACCACAATCCTAAACCATTGTGCCTTAAACACAAAACTCAACCTAGACCCGAAACTCCCAAGCGTTGGGAATCCGTCTTAAACGCCTAGTTAGCTG
>NZ_CAWPQZ010000280.1:0-388 GCF_963889785.1 Vibrio sp. S12_S33
GACAAATCTCAGCTTCTCAACTATCTCGCCAGTGGCACTTTTCGGGAAGTGTTTGAACTTAACAAAGTCTGCTTACGGGAAATGTTGTGTTTGTTAAGTTCGTTGGCGCGGCTTCTTTGTTTTTGAAATTCATGAATGCCTAAATTCGTTTCGTGTGCTTTGTCGTTGGCTTTTTCGATAGAATTCTTTGCAAATTACCGAGCCCAGGTGTGGTGATTTTCTCGGTCATTTCTTCTTTGCCAAGCGCATTTCGTGGATTAGGTTTTAATTTCACAGCTGTCCGTTTTACTTTGCCGTTTGAAAGCAATAATGTGTTTCAAATTAGGCATTTTGTCGTAATTTGCTAACGAAAGTGCAGCAGCTAACTAGGCGTTTAAGACGGATTCCC
>NZ_CAWPQZ010000281.1:0-380 GCF_963889785.1 Vibrio sp. S12_S33
TTGCTTGGCGACCATAGCGTTGCGGACCCACCTGACTCCATGCCGAACTCAGAAGTGAAACGCAATAGCGCCGATGGTAGTGTGGGGCTTCCCCATGTGAGAGTAGGACATCGCCAGGCTTTAATTTCCGACTGGTCTCATTGAGACGAGTCACCATAATATTCTCATGAAAAGGTGAGAGTTTTATGTTGACTTTCAAAGTGGAAAGCGTATTATACGCGTCCTGCTTAGGTGTTAAGGCACTGAAAGGCAAGCTCTTTAACAATATAAACCTATCAATCTGTGTGGGCACTCGTTGATGATAATCGAAAAAGATTTATCAATGAACTGAGTGACCAATCAGAATCAAGTTTACTTGATTTTGGCACAGTCAATTCATT
>NZ_CAWPQZ010000282.1:0-376 GCF_963889785.1 Vibrio sp. S12_S33
GGGCGTTATAACTACCGTCCGATTTGAACTCCCTCGAATTACTTTCCGAATTCTTTGCGCAGTTCGACTCCCATGACTAGTTTAGTACTGCATTGAAACCAGATGAGAGTACATATGTTTAAGTGTCCAAATTGTAGCGCGCCTATTTCTATTGGTGATAAGTTGACTATAAATCTAGATAAGCACCTAGCATGTAAGAAGTGTGCACAAGAACTAAAACCAAACAGGTTGTTTATATATGCAGTGATTTTTATCGCCCCTACAGTTATGTCTTTACTGGTACACTACGCTGAACTCAAGTCTTTGAATGCAGCAGGGTACACATTTGTGTTTTGCTTCTTTTTATTAGCATGCCAACCAATAAAGAAAATGTAGT
>NZ_CAWPQZ010000283.1:0-373 GCF_963889785.1 Vibrio sp. S12_S33
TAAAATCAAGCATTATCGAGCAATATCAACTAGATATGACAAGTTGAAAAGGAACTATGCCAGCATGGTATCGCTGGCATTTATGTTAATGTGGCTACCAATGCATTGCTGAGCATAAAACGTACAGCAAAGATCAACACGCCCTAGTAGACTTATTTTGCCATGTCGATGACTTTTGTAAGGCTTTTCTACCTCAGTGGCAAAAACTTCAGCTTGAAAGTGGCGAACGAAAACGCAACCGCAAAAGTCGTATGTCCGAAAGCGAAATAATGACCATCGTTATTGCTTTCCATATGTCGCACCAGCGTGACTTTAAGAATTACTATCTTGGTATTATTCACCGATACTACAAAAATGAGTTCCCGACGTTGCT
>NZ_CAWPQZ010000284.1:0-367 GCF_963889785.1 Vibrio sp. S12_S33
GGCGTTAGCTGGGGTTAAGAAAAACGGTGAATTTAGGGTGGAAAAGCTTTTAGTTTTCTAGCTACACACCGGACAAATCTCAGCTTATCAACTATCTCGCCAGTGGCACTTTTCGGGAAGTGGTTGAACTTAACAAAGTCTGCTTACGGGAAATGTTGTGTTTGTTAAGTTCATTGGCGCGGCTTCTTTGTTGTTGAAATTCATGAATGCTTAAATTCATTTCGTGTGCTTTGTCGTTGGCTTTTTCGATAGAATTCTTTGCAAATTACCATGCTTAGGAATGGGGATTTTCTCGGTCATTTCTTCTTTGCCAAGCGCATTTCGTGGATTGGGTTTTAATTTCACAGCTGTCCGTTTTACTTTGCCG
>NZ_CAWPQZ010000285.1:0-364 GCF_963889785.1 Vibrio sp. S12_S33
AACTTATTCAAATTACTTCATTTCTACGGTGGTTTACTTTGAATTCACGGTAAAATTCACATAACAAGCAATTCAAGTGGATTCTCAACGCGTAGCAGTTTTACTATGCGTCAGGTAAAGTGTTTTACGGTGCAATGCAGCGGCTTGGCCAGTGCGTTGTTCACCACTTAATTGGGCGTTATGTGTTTGGTCAGTTTTTAGGGTCCAAGCTACGATTTCATTGAGAATTCGTTCGTTTTTTCGGCAAGTTGGCTTGGTCGAAATGGATCTTTGAACAACCTGATATTGATCGTTTTTAAGGTTCTTGGGTTGCCTCAATTAAGTTTTGGATCGGGTTTGTTTTGGGTTTCGTCGGTTTCAAATC
>NZ_CAWPQZ010000286.1:0-364 GCF_963889785.1 Vibrio sp. S12_S33
CTTAATTGGGCGTTATGTGTTTGATGAGTTTTTAGGGTTAACTCTACGATTTCATTGAGAATTCGTTCCGTTTTTTCGGCAAGTTGGCTTGGTCGAAATGGATTCTTGAACAACCTGAGATTGATCGTTTTCAAGGTTCTTGGGTTGCCTCAATTAAGTTTTGGATCTGGCTTGTGCTGAGTTTCGGTGGTTTCAAATCGCTTAAATTGAAATGTCTTTTTGACTCATTCACTTGCTGAAATTCAGCTCTGAAAGTCTGGTGAAGCAAAAGGTTTTGTTGTGGCTGAAAGGGCGCTTTCTTTGTTGTTGATTCTGTAAGTGGCTCTCTTCGGCTCAGATCGCTGTGAAATTTAGGTTTTGGTAA
>NZ_CAWPQZ010000287.1:0-363 GCF_963889785.1 Vibrio sp. S12_S33
CCACCGTACCGGGTGATACCGACGGCGACGGTACGAGTGACACCGCGCCAACCGTTACCATTGCCGATGCGGTCGATGGCAGCGTCAATGTGGCCGAAAACAGTGACGGCGTTGAAACCAACGTGACCATTCCTGAAGGTGTGGAAGTGGGTGATACGGTGACGTTAACCATCACCAACCCAGATGGTAGCACCACGGAACAAACCTACACCGTGACGCAAACGGACGTCGATACCGGCAGTGCGAGCATCACCATTCCAAGCTTGACGGACGAGGGTACTTATAGTGTTACCAGCAGTATCAGTGATGCAGCGGGCAACACCACAGCTGAAAGCACGCCAGTGACGTTCGATTTAGACACCA
>NZ_CAWPQZ010000288.1:0-363 GCF_963889785.1 Vibrio sp. S12_S33
CGTCAAAATCAAACGTCACTGGCGCACTTTCACCACTGGTGTTGCCCGCCGCGTCGCTGATCTGCGCCGTCACGCTGTAGTCACCTTCCGCCGCCAAGCTTGGGATGGTGATGTTCGCACTGCCTGTTAGTGTTTCTAATAAGGTTATTTCGTGAGTTTGTACTGTCGTACTGCCATCTGGGTTGGTGATGGTTAACGTCACCGTATCACCCACTTCCACACCCGTTGGAATACTCACCACAGTTTCAACGCCGTCACTGTTCTCTGCCACGCTCACGCTGCCGTCCGCGGCGTCCGCGATGGTAAGCGTTGGCGCCGCAGTTGGTACGGTGGCGTCAAAATCAAACGTCACTGGCGCACTGT
>NZ_CAWPQZ010000289.1:0-359 GCF_963889785.1 Vibrio sp. S12_S33
ATTGCACCGTAAAACACTTTACCTAACGCATAGTAAAACTGCCACGCGTTGAGAATCCACTTGAATTGCTTGTTATGTGAATTTTACCGTGAATTCAAAGTAAACCACCGTAGAAATGAAGGAATTTGAATAAGTTACGTAAAAACCAATGCTTACCAAAACCTAAATTTCACAGCGATCTTAGCCAAAGAGAGCCACTTACAGAATCGACAACAAAGAAAGCGCCCTTTCGGCAACCGCTAAATTTTTTGCGTCACCAGATTTTCAGAGCTGAATGTCAGCAAGAAAACCAGTCAAAAGGACATTTCAATTAAAGCGATTTGAAACTGACGAAACTCAACACAAGCCAGATCCAAAAC
>NZ_CAWPQZ010000290.1:0-351 GCF_963889785.1 Vibrio sp. S12_S33
AGTGGTGGGCGATACCGGGCTCGAACCAGTGACCCCCTGCTTGTAAGGCAGGTGCTCTCCCAACTGAGCTAATCGCCCACATTGTTTTCTTACCTAAAGTAAGCATTTCCGTGGGAGGAAATGGTGGAGCTATGCGGGATCGAACCGCAGACCTCCTGCGTGCAAGGCAGGCGCTCTCCCAGCTGAGCTATAGCCCCGAATTTATTTTCTTACCTAAAGTAAGTATTTCCGTGGGAGGAAATGGTGGGTCGTGCAGGATTCGAACCTGCGACCAATTGATTAAAAGTCAACTGCTCTACCAACTGAGCTAACGACCCATGGTATCCCGTAGGGGAGTCGAACCCCTGTTAC
>NZ_CAWPQZ010000291.1:0-351 GCF_963889785.1 Vibrio sp. S12_S33
CGAAACTCAACACAAACCAGATCCAAAACTAAATTGAGGCAACCCAAGAACCTTAAAAACGATCAATCTCAGGTTGTTCAAGAATCCAGTTCGACCAAACCAACCTGCCGAAAACACGGAACGAATTTTCAATGAAATCGTAGCTTTGACCTAAAAAACTGACCAAACACATAACGCCCAATTAAGTGGTGAACAACGCACTGGCCAAGCCGCCGCATTGCACAGTAAAACACTTTACCTAACGCATAGTAAAACTGCCACGCGTTGAGAATCCACTTGAATTGCTTGTTATGTGAATTTTACCGTGAATTCAAAGTAAACCACCGTAGAAACGAAGGAATTTGAATAAGT
>NZ_CAWPQZ010000292.1:0-350 GCF_963889785.1 Vibrio sp. S12_S33
ATCCAATCGAGCGGTTATGGAAAGTGATGAATGAGCATGTATTGAATAATATTTACTTCCCCTCCAAGCAAGCATTTACTTCAGCCATCAAAGAGTTTTTCGATGTAACATTACCAGAAGTTGCAGGGTAAGCGTTCACCAGCAGACCATTGACAATAAAGTGTGAGTTAACGCAATTTGATCCAACATTCCTAATTGAGTGCTCATTTCTAGCCGTCATGCTGCATGAAAAAGAAAAAATCTAAATTCTCATCTTCGCCGCCCGTGGCCTCAGATATCAACGAAGCGAATGCGCTGATTGTTGAGCTCTGGGAGCAGTTGCGCCACTATGAGGACAAGCTCAAAACTAG
>NZ_CAWPQZ010000293.1:0-342 GCF_963889785.1 Vibrio sp. S12_S33
CGGCGGAAGGTGACTACAGCGTGACGGCGCAGATCAGCGACGCGGCGGGCAACAGCAGTGGTGAAAGTGCGCCAGTGACGTTTGATTTTGACGCCACCGTGCCAAGTACGGTGCCAACACTTACCATCGCGGATGCCGCGGACGGCAGCGTGAGCGTGGCAGAGAACAGTGACGGCGTAGAAACCAACGTGACCCTACCAACGGGTGTGGAAGAGGGCGATACCATCACCTTAACCATCACCAACCCAGATGGTAGCACCACGGAGCAAACCTACACCGTGACGGCGGCGGACCTTGCCAATGGCAGCGCCGACATCACCATTCCAAGCTTGACAGCGGAAG
>NZ_CAWPQZ010000294.1:0-341 GCF_963889785.1 Vibrio sp. S12_S33
ATGTTTACCTGTATCGGGAGTTCGTGGATTTTAGAAAGTCTATCAATGGCCTGGCGGCGATTATCGAGTCCGAAACCGATTTGCCGCTCGGCACGGGCGCACTGTTCCTATTTACCAATAAACAACGCGACAAAGTCAAAGTGTTGTATTGGGATAAAACGGGTTTTGCCCTGTGGTACAAACGGCTCGAAAAAGCCAAATTTAAATGGCCCAGTCAAGAGAAAAAACAGATGTACACCCTGACTCAATTTGACTTAGATAGACTGTTATCTGGCTTCACAATAATCGGCCATAAACCGATGAAAATAGACAACTTTACAATGAGTTAACTTCAATAAAAG
>NZ_CAWPQZ010000295.1:0-338 GCF_963889785.1 Vibrio sp. S12_S33
TTGAAGTATCACCTTTCTACATGTGCAGAACCATCATTGCTTGGTAGTAGTAATCATGGTTTAGTTATTGCGAAAAAGTGCAGTTAACAAGCAATTTAAGAGGGATTCTCAACGCTTGGCATTTTTGTCTCTACTTCAAATTTAGTGTTTATGGCACAATGCTTTAGGTGTGGGTGGTAGCGTTGTTCACCCCTTAATTGGGCGTTAGCTTGGGTTAAGAAAAACGGTGAATTTAGGGTGGAAAGGCTTTCGGTTTTCTAGCTACACACCGGACAAATCTCAGTTTCTCAACTATCTCGCCAGTGGCACTTTTCGGGAAGTGTTTGAACTTAACGAAG
>NZ_CAWPQZ010000296.1:0-337 GCF_963889785.1 Vibrio sp. S12_S33
TGCGTGGTTAACCAGTCATAGAAGTCATCCAACATCGGTTTAGCCTGCGCTTGTCTTTCTGTCCAACGCTCTTCGACCGAAGCCAGTTTTAATCGAGATTCAAGTGCGTACAACTTTTGGATTTTGGCTAACGCCACATCCGCTTTACCTGACTTACCTTTGCCCTGAAGCTTTTTCGCCTCCATGAACTTACGGCGTGCGTGAGCGAAACAACCGACATTAGCCACGTTGGTTAATCCGTCATAAGCCGCGTAACCATCACTTTGTAGATAGCCTGAGTAATCGCCCAAAAAGTTCACGGGGCATGCTCTCGCGCGGCTGTTTTGATAGTCGAACA
>NZ_CAWPQZ010000297.1:0-336 GCF_963889785.1 Vibrio sp. S12_S33
AACGTATGGTGATGACCAATATCGCCCTTGCTAAATTGACGAATAATGCCATGCACGCGCTGTACTACAATGCCATCACGCAGCATCTCTAACTGCGCCGGTTTGTCCACCAGCTGCACAGCTTTGAGGGTTGATTGACGACTCGCCAGTTTTATCTCGTAGCGAAAACCGTAACAGGTTTGACCGTTATCTAAGGGCTTATCCGACAGCGATTCGACCCCTTGATATTCACGCACCACTAAGGTGTCGTCTGCCAACCCATCCACTTTGAGCCTAAAACTTAACGTCGCCATTTATCTTCCCTTCCACATTTGAATGTCGAAAAACCTTAAGCTC
>NZ_CAWPQZ010000298.1:0-327 GCF_963889785.1 Vibrio sp. S12_S33
CGTTTCATCGGCCTGAACCACCACTTGTTCGAGTAAGTGAGTCTTCAGTGCCTGATAAAGCGGTTGACGTTTACCACGACGTTTAATGGTCGTCGTTGTGGTGGTGATAACCTCATCTTCCGCTTTCACCGCTTCACATTCTGACTCATTAAAGAGGTCACCCTGTGCTTCGTTATATGGCTTTAACGCTTCCGAGCGTTTGGCGGTCAAGGGTGAGCTTAAACTGCTCAATTAAGGATTGGCGTTCTTGCTGCCACTCATTTTTCTCCGACATCAACGCTTTCACCATAGCTTGAAGCTCGGCGATGTCTTGGCTTTCTGGGTTAA
>NZ_CAWPQZ010000299.1:0-319 GCF_963889785.1 Vibrio sp. S12_S33
ACCTTTTATGCCAAACGCCAGCAGTTACAAACCACGAAATCAACCAATATCGGTGGTTTTGTTAAAGCAGAAGTTATCGAAAAAACGACTCGCTACCAATTAACTCAAACACCCGTCGCCAACATGACATTATTTATTCATGACGCTGAACTCAGCATTCCACAGGGTACACCTGCCTCGTATCTGGCAGAGTTAATCGGAGCACTGTCATGAAACGAATGTTGAGCGCCCCGAATGTTTACCTGTATCGGGAGTTCGTGGATTTTAGAAAGTCTATCAATGGCCTGGCGGCGATTATCGAGTCCGAAACCGATTTGCC
>NZ_CAWPQZ010000300.1:0-319 GCF_963889785.1 Vibrio sp. S12_S33
CTCGCGCGGCTGTTTTGATAGTCGAACAAGACGATATTTTTCATGTCAGGGAGTTTAGCTTCAGGGGAGTCGGCTCCCGAGCAGTACAACCACATATAACATTGCTTGTCTTCCTTAAGCACATTGAACGGCGTTTCATCGGCCTGAACCACCACTTGTTCGAGTAAGTGAGTCTTCAGTGCCTGATAAAGCGGCATCGCGTATTGGTATTTGCCAAGGATGATATTGGCCAGCAAGCTTTCTGTGGCGAAGCTTTTAGGGATGATGCTTATCGGTGCGGGTTGTTGGTGAATGTGGCTTTTTTCAGCCTGTTGTTCAC
>NZ_CAWPQZ010000301.1:0-319 GCF_963889785.1 Vibrio sp. S12_S33
TCTGCGCCGTCACGCTGTACATACCTTCGTCAATCAATGATGGGATCGTAATAGCAGCGACACCATTTAACGTATCTAACAAGGTAACGGTGTAGGTTTGCGTTGTCACACTGCTATCTGGGTTGGTGATGGTTAACGTCACCGTATCACCCACTTCCACGCCCGTTGGAATACTTACCACCGTTTCAACGCCGTCACTGTTCTCTGCCACGCTCACGCTGCCGTCCGCGGCGTCCGCGATGGTGAGTGTTGGCGCCGCAGTTGGTGCGGTGGCGTCAAAATCAAACGTCACTGGCGCACTCTCACCACTGCTGTTGCC
>NZ_CAWPQZ010000302.1:0-314 GCF_963889785.1 Vibrio sp. S12_S33
AAAGGACATTTCAATTAAAGCGATTTGAAACTGACGAAACTCAACACAAGCCAGATCCAAAACTTAATTGAGGCAACCCAAGAACCTTGAAAACGATCAACTTCAGAAGTTCCACAAAATCATTTCGGCCAAGTCAACTTGCCGAAAACACGGAACGAATTTTCAATGAAATCGTAGCTTTGACCTAAAAAACTGACCAAACACATAACGCCGCGTTAAGTGGTGAGCAACGCGACCACAATCCTAAACCATTGCGCCTTAAACACAAAACTCAACCTAGAATCGAAACTCCCAAGCGTTGGGAATCCGTCTTA
>NZ_CAWPQZ010000303.1:0-314 GCF_963889785.1 Vibrio sp. S12_S33
TCGCTTTAATTGAAATGTCTTTTTGACTGGTTTTCTTGCTGACATTCAGCTCTGAAAATCTGGTGACGCAAAAGGTTTAGCGGTTGCTGAAAGTGCGCTTTCTTTGTTGTTGATTCTGTAAGTGGCTCTCTTTGGCTAAGAACGCTGTGATATTTAGGTTTTAGTAAGCATCGTTTTTGTACGTAACTTATTCAAATATCTTCATTTCTACGGTGGTTTACTTTGAATTCATAGCTAAATTCACATAACAATCAATTCAAGTGGATTCTCAACGCGTGGCAGTTTTACTATGCGTCAGGTAAAGTGTTTTACGG
>NZ_CAWPQZ010000304.1:0-314 GCF_963889785.1 Vibrio sp. S12_S33
TGCGTTCCAGATTAAAACGTTTAGTACGTAGAACAATCGGTTTTTCCAAATCGGAGAAGATGCACGATAAGGTGATCGGAACATTCATTGAACGAGAATTCTATCTTTGAATCAACCGATTGGAGTCGCGACCAAATATTACAGCTGTCATAAGAGTAGAAGTGTTAAAGGACAATATTAGACTTTGTACTAGGGTCTGTTGATCTTTCGTGATGATTTTTTGAACGGCATGGTGAAGGTTATAATCATTTCGCCAAAAACAAATCACAACTGAGTTCACCATGCCAAGGACAATGCTAACTGATAAACGATGG
>NZ_CAWPQZ010000305.1:0-313 GCF_963889785.1 Vibrio sp. S12_S33
AATTGTTTGTTATGTGTTTTTTGCACCACAAATTTTTTGTAATACTGCCTCAATGACATTGTCACTGATTTGTTGACTAACTTCTGATGATGAAATCGGATCGGAATTATAAAGAAGTCCATTCCCCGTCACTGTAAATTTTCTAGTTTTACAATCAATACTGGCTGGAGCTGATAAATCACCAGATTTACCGTCTCTTCTTATATGTAAGTTCTTCAGATCTGTTAAATCACCATCAATAAACCATTGATCTGAATAGGGTGGCATCTCCAACGGTTCGTCATAAACATAAAGGCTATTAATATCTGATGCA
>NZ_CAWPQZ010000306.1:0-313 GCF_963889785.1 Vibrio sp. S12_S33
ATCAGCGACGCGGCGGGCAACAGCAGTGGTGATAGTGCGCCAGTGACGTTTGATTTTGACGCCACCGTGCCAACTGCGGTGCCAACACTTACCATCGCGGATGCCGCGGACGGCAGCGTGAGCGTGGTAGAGAACAGTGACGGCGTTGAAACCAACGTGACCCTACCAACGGGTGTGGAAGAGGGTGATACGGTGACGTTAACCATCACCAACCCAGATGGTAGCACCACGGAGCAAACCTACACCGTGACGGCGGCGGATCTTGCCAATGGCAGCGCCGATATCACCATTCCAAGCTTGACAGCGGAAGGTA
>NZ_CAWPQZ010000307.1:0-311 GCF_963889785.1 Vibrio sp. S12_S33
TAAACACAAAACTCAACCTAGAGCCGAAACTCCCAAGCGTTGGGAATCCGTCTTAAACGCCTAGTTAGCTGCTGCACTTTCGTTAGCAAATTACGCCAAAATGCCTATTTTTAAACACATTATTGCTTTCAAACGGCAAAGTAAAACGGACAGCTGTGAAATTAAAACCTAATCCACGAAATGCACTTAGCAAAGAAGAAATGACCGAGAAAATCACCATTTCTGAGATCGGTAATTAGCAAAGAATTCTATCGAAAAAGCCAACGACAAAGCACACGAAACAAATTTAAGAATGCATAAATTTCAACACC
>NZ_CAWPQZ010000308.1:0-310 GCF_963889785.1 Vibrio sp. S12_S33
TCGGTTGAAAATACCGACAAAGGCATCAAAGATGCACTGAGAGTCATAAAACAACACAAACCTGAACGCATCGTAATTGAAGCCACTGGTCGTTTAGAAATGCCATTTGTACTCGCTTGTGCTGAGGCCAATTTACCCATTGTCCGTGCCAACCCTGTACATGTTAAACGCTTTGCTGGAGCGATTGGGCGCAGAGCCAAGAATGACCGTTTAGACGCAGAGTTGATTGCTCATTATGGCGAAGCCATCAAGCCAACCCTGACTGTCATCAAGGCAAAAAACATACGCTTAATGAGTGACTTAGTAATCC
>NZ_CAWPQZ010000309.1:0-310 GCF_963889785.1 Vibrio sp. S12_S33
TTCACATAACAAGCAATTCAAGTGGATTCTCAACGCGTGGCAGTTTTACTATGCGTTAGGTAAAGTGTTTTATGGTGCAATGCAGCGGCTTGGTCAGTGCGTTGTTCACCACTTAATTGGGCGTTATGTGTTTGATGAGTTTTTAAGGTCAAAGCTACGATTTTATTGAGAATTTGTTCCGTTTTTTCGGCAAGTTGGCTTGGTCGAAATGGATTCTTGAACAACCTGAGATTTATCGTTTTTAAGGTTCTTGGGTTGCCTCAATTAAGTTTTGGATCTGGTTTGTGTTGAGTTTTATCGGCTTCAAATA
>NZ_CAWPQZ010000310.1:0-309 GCF_963889785.1 Vibrio sp. S12_S33
GTTCATGAAATTCCCAAACCGACAATGGATATTACCGAGTATCGGCTCTTTTCTGGTAAATGCTCTCAGTGTGGCGAAACCGTGAGGGCCAGAAAGCCGAGCGATATACCTCAAGGTATCATGGGGCTCAATCTATTGAGTCATATCGCGATCTTGGCTGGTCAATATCATCTGAGCGTGCGCAAAATACGCTCTTTACTTAAGGAGCAATTCGGTACGACTTTTTCAATTGGCGCAATCAGTGAAGCTCAAACTCGTGTTGCCTCAATGCTTACCCCACTGCACCAAGCCATCAAAAGTAATATTCAA
>NZ_CAWPQZ010000311.1:0-308 GCF_963889785.1 Vibrio sp. S12_S33
CGCCTAGTTAGCTGCTGCACTTTCGCTAGCAAATTACGCCAAAATGCCTATTTTTAAACACATTATTGCTTTCAAGCGGCAAAGTAAAACGGACAGCTGTGAAATTAAAACCCAATCCACGAAATGCTCTTGGCAAAGAAGAAATGACCGAAGAAATCCCCATTCCTGAGCTCGATAATTTGCAAAGAATTCTATCGAAAAAGCCAACGACAAAGCACACGAAACGAATTTAGGCATTCATGAATTTCAAAAACAAAGAAGCCGCGCCAATGAACTTAACAAACACAACACTTCCCGTAAGCAGACTT
>NZ_CAWPQZ010000312.1:0-307 GCF_963889785.1 Vibrio sp. S12_S33
CGATACTAGCTTATGCTAGTGGGTTTCCCCATTCGGAAATCGTAGACTCAAGTGGCTTTTACTGCCTAATCTACGCTTATCGCAAGTTAATACGTCCTTCATCGCCTCTGACTGCCAAGGCATCCACCGTGTACGCTTAGTCACTTAACCATACAACCCGAAGAAGTTTCGTGTTGATGACAAGTCACCAAGGTTTAGTGTCTCTCTTTATTAAATGAGCGAGAGACATTTCGATTTTGCCGGACTCAATTTTGAAAACTTACCGCAGTAAGCTTTCCCAAGAACACTTGAATGTGTTTGGTATCAA
>NZ_CAWPQZ010000313.1:0-307 GCF_963889785.1 Vibrio sp. S12_S33
TGACAAAGTAACCTGGCGACCAAACAATGTTCTCTTTCCAGTAAACCTTACTTAGCCAACTGAACGTTTTTCGCATGTGGTGCGACGATTGGCTTTTTAGTTTACCCATGACGTCTGAAATACTGTACTTCGGTGGGATAAGCATCATCATATGCAGAAGATCTTCATCAAAGCCTATCGTCTCGATCTCAACGCCAGGTAAACTTCGCAGTAACTTTGGCATAATCTTTCGTAGGTAGCTGCACATACCAGGATTCAGGATTTTCCGACGGTACTTAGTCACCCAAACTATGTGATATTTAGTGTA
>NZ_CAWPQZ010000314.1:0-307 GCF_963889785.1 Vibrio sp. S12_S33
TTAATTGGGCGTTAGCTGGGGTTAAGAAAAACGGTGAATTTGGGGTGGAAAGGCTTTGGGTTTTCTAGCTACACACCGGATAATTCTCAGTTTCTTAACTATCTCGCCAGTGGCACTTTTCGGGAAGTGTTTGAACTTAGCGAAGTCTGCTTACGGGAAGTGTTGTGTTTGTTAAGTCCGTTGGTGTGGCTTCTTTGTTGTTGAAATTCATGAATGCCTAAATTCGTTTTGTGTGCTTTGTCGTTGGCTTTTTCGATAGAATTCTTTGCAAATTACCGAGCTCAGGAATGGTGATTTCCTCGGTCAT
>NZ_CAWPQZ010000315.1:0-306 GCF_963889785.1 Vibrio sp. S12_S33
GAGACCGCCCGAGTATTGAATGTCGCATACAACACAGTATTGAGCACTTTAAAAAACTCTCGCCAAGGCAAGTAACCTCAATACCTTTCGATAGAGCAAACATCACTCTAATTTGTGAAGTTGATGAGCAGTGGTCATTCGTAGGTAATAATAAAAATCGACGATGGCTTTGGTATACATGGGAGCCGCGTTATAAACGCATCATTGCTCATTCATTTGGTAAACGTAATACAGATGCATTGCGAGCACTACTTGCTTTACTAGCGCCGTTCGACATCCGCTTCTTTTTCACTGATGACTTCACTG
>NZ_CAWPQZ010000316.1:0-305 GCF_963889785.1 Vibrio sp. S12_S33
GAGTTGTCAAAAGGGCTATTAGATAAGCTTTATGCAGATAAAGGCTATATCAGTAAAGCGCTAACAGCAGACTTGAAAAAGGATGGTATTAGCCTAATAACGACTCACCGAAAGAACATGAAACCGAAGTTATTAGCGGCTTGGGACAGAGCAATGTTGTCTAAGCGGTTCATCATTGAAACCATCAACGACCAACTAAAGAATATTTCTCAGATAGAGCATTCTAGACACAGGAGTCTGCATGGATTCATGTTGAACTTACTTGGTGGGTTAATTGCGTACTGCCTAAAACCAGAAAAGCCATC
>NZ_CAWPQZ010000317.1:0-301 GCF_963889785.1 Vibrio sp. S12_S33
CACATAACAAGCAATTCAAGTGGATTCTCAACGCGTGGCAGTTTTACTATGCGTTAGGTAAAGTGTTTTACGGTGCAATGCAGCGGCTTGGCCAGTGCGTTGTTCACCACTTAATTGGGCGTTATGTGTTGGATGGGTTTTTAAGGTCAAAGCTACGACTTCATTGAGAATTCGTTCCGTGTTTTCGGCAAGTTGGCTTGGTCAAAATGGATTCTTGAACAACCTGAGATTGATCGTTTTCAAGGTTCTTGGGTTGCCTCAATTAAGTTTTGGATCTGGCTTGTGTTGAGTTTCGTCAGTT
>NZ_CAWPQZ010000318.1:0-301 GCF_963889785.1 Vibrio sp. S12_S33
GCTTTTTCGATAGAATTCTTTGCAAATTACCGAGCTCAGGAATGGTGATTTATTCGGCCATTTCTTCTTTGCCAAGCGCATTTCGTGGATTGGGTTTTAATTTCACAGCTGTCCGTTTTACTTTGTCGTTTGAAAGCAATGATGTGTTTCAAATTAGGCATTTTGGCGTAATTCGCTAGCGAAAGTGCAGCAGCTAACTAGGCGTTTAAGACGGATTCCCAACGCTTGGGAGTTTCGGCTCTAGGTTGAGTGTTGTGTTTAAGGCGCAATGGTTTAGGATTGTGGTCGCGTTGCTCACCAC
>NZ_CAWPQZ010000319.1:0-298 GCF_963889785.1 Vibrio sp. S12_S33
TTCGTGTTCGACTGCCTCATCTTGGCCAAGGCAATAGCCGCAAAAACAGGCCGTATATATGGTAGTTAACCTGCGCTTTTAATCATACTGCAGACTTGCAAAACTGGGGGAGACCATATATGTGAGCGACGCTTGGCTATACTTGAGCGAAGCGAAACTGCCAAGCGTTGCGAATCACTCTTAAATGCTTTGTATGGATAATAACTCTCAAAATCGGGTAATGTGAGACCCAGGCTTTAGCTGCAACTAAAACTTTCCATGTAGTAGTTCGATTGAACGCTGGCTCCTCTATCGAGAG
>NZ_CAWPQZ010000320.1:0-298 GCF_963889785.1 Vibrio sp. S12_S33
CTTCGTTAAGTTCAAACACTTCCCGAAAAGTGCCACTGGCGAGATAGTTGAGAAGCTGAGATTTGTCCGGTGTGTAGCTAGAAAACCCAAAGCCTTTCCACCCTAAATTCACCGTTTTTCTTAACCCTAGCTAACGCCCTGTTAAGGTGATGAGATGGTCTCCCCCTACCACTTCACATGGCCTTGAGCCATGCTTGGAGTGTTAAGGTCCCGAAGCAAAAGGAGAAGACCATGACTCAGCATAAAATCATCGGCATCGACTTAGCAAAAAATATTTTCTTTCTTCTTCAAATTAATC
>NZ_CAWPQZ010000321.1:0-298 GCF_963889785.1 Vibrio sp. S12_S33
TGGATTCATGTTGAACTTACTTGGTGGGTTAATTGCGTACTGCCTAAAACCAGAAAAGCCATCGTTGAACATAACAACCACTGAAAAATCAGGATTGATGGCGATGGCTTAAACCGATCTCAGGTTATATAGACACCAATCCATACTTTCCTTGTCTATATCTTGCCCATTGTTGCGTTTAGCTATGACGGTTGTTCCACCTTTTAATTGGACAAAATGTCGAAAGGGGTCACTATCATAGCCTTTGTCACAAACAATGGTATTCACTTCATCTAACTGCTCTACAAGGCTTTCGGCA
>NZ_CAWPQZ010000322.1:0-296 GCF_963889785.1 Vibrio sp. S12_S33
GCCCCGTGAACTTTTTGGGCGATTACTCAGGCTATCTACAAAGTGATGGTTACGCGGCTTATGACGGATTAACCAACGTGGCTAATGTCGGTTGTTTCGCTCACGCACGCCGTAAGTTCATGGAGGCAAAAAAGCTTCAGGGCAAAGGTAAGTCAGGTAAAGCGGATGCGGCGTTATCCAAAATCCAAAAGTTGTACGCACTTGAATCTCGATTAAAACTGGCTTCGGTCGAAGAGCGTTGGACAGAAAGACAAGCGCAGGCTAAACCGATGTTGGATGACTTCTATGACTGGTTA
>NZ_CAWPQZ010000323.1:0-295 GCF_963889785.1 Vibrio sp. S12_S33
ACATAACAATAAATTTAAGAGTGATTCACAACGCTTGGCGCCGTCACTTCAAGTCAGTTTAGTGTTTATGGCACAATGGTTTAGGTAGGGTGGTTAGCGTTGTTCACACCTTAATTTGGCGTTATGTGTTGGATGAGTTTTCTACGATTTCATTGAGAATTCGTTTCATGTTTTCGGCAAGTTGGCTTGGTCGAAATGGATTATTAAACAACTTGAGATTGATGGTTTTCAAGGTTCTTGGGTTGCCTCAATTGCGTTTTGGATCTGGTTTGTGTTGTGTTTCGTCGGTTTCAAA
>NZ_CAWPQZ010000324.1:0-294 GCF_963889785.1 Vibrio sp. S12_S33
TCAAATCTCTTCATTTCTACGGTGGTTTACTTTGAATTCACGGTAAAATTCACATAACAAGCAATTCAAGTGGATTCTCAACGCGTGGCAGTTTTACTATGCGTTGAGTAAAGTGTTTTACGGTGCAGTGCAGCGGCTTGGCCAGTGCGTTGTTCACCACTTAATTGGGCGTTATGTGTTTGGTCAGTTTTTAGGGTCCAAGCTATGATTTCATTGAGAATTCGTTCCGTGTTTTCGGCAAGTTGGCTTGGTCGAAATGGATCTTTGAACAACCTGATATTGATCGTTTTTAAG
>NZ_CAWPQZ010000325.1:0-293 GCF_963889785.1 Vibrio sp. S12_S33
GAGCTTAAGGTTTTTCGACATTCAAATGTGGAAGGGAAGATAAATGGCGACGTTAAGTTTTAGGCTCAAAGTGGATGGGTTGGCAGACGACACCTTAGTGGTGCGTGAATATCAAGGGGTCGAATCGTTGTCGGATAAGCCCTTAGATAACGGTCAAACCTGTTATGGTTTTCGCTACGAGATAAAACTGGCGAGTCGTCAATCAACCATCAAAGCTGTGCAGCTGGTGGACAAACCGGCGCAGTTAGAGATGCTGCGTGATGGCATTGTAGTACAGCGCGTGCATGGCATTA
>NZ_CAWPQZ010000326.1:0-292 GCF_963889785.1 Vibrio sp. S12_S33
AGCGCCGACATCACCATTCCAAGCTTGACAGCGGAAGGTAATTACAGCATCACCAGCAGCATTACGGATGCCGCTGGCAACAGCAGTGGTGACAGTGCGCCAGTGACGTTTGATTTTGATGCCACCGTACCAACTGCGGCGCCAACACTTACCATCGCGGATGCCGCGGACGGCAGCGTGAGCGTGGCAGAGAACAGTGACGGCGTTGAAACTGTGGTAAGTATTCCAACGGGTGTGGAAGTGGGTGATACGGTGACGTTAACCATCACCAACCCAGATGGCAGTACGACAG
>NZ_CAWPQZ010000327.1:0-291 GCF_963889785.1 Vibrio sp. S12_S33
AGATTCTGTCTTAATTGACTTTGCTGCTTCACGAGCAAAAGCTTCGAGTGCTTTCTTATCCATATTGTCCATCCTTAGCATTTAAGGCTTAAGTTTAGACAGTTACACAGAATTCAGGACACCCTCCAAGCCTTTATTGACGAGGATGTTCATGATTTTTCCGTGGCATCGTTATAGTCGTTCTTTTGTTTGCGTCGCTGACTTTTGACATGTTGAGGCGGGTATAAAAGTACCTCGTGACCAAGCTTTTCGAATTCTCTGGCCCAATAATGCGCTCCAGAACAAGCCTCC
>NZ_CAWPQZ010000328.1:0-291 GCF_963889785.1 Vibrio sp. S12_S33
TCACCGTATCACCCACTTCCACACCCGTTGGAATACTCACCACAGTTTCAACGCCGTCACTGTTCTCTGCCACGCTCACGCTGCCGTCCGCGGCGTCCGCGATGGTAAGCGTTGGCGCCGCAGTTGGCACGGTGGCATCAAAATCAAACGTCACTGGCGCACTTTCACCACTGCTGTTGCCAGCGGCATCCGTAATGCTGCTGGTGATGCTGTAATTACCTTCCGCTGTCAAGCTTGGAATGGTGATGTCGGCGCTGCCATTGGCAAGGTCCGCCGCCGTCACGGTGTAGG
>NZ_CAWPQZ010000329.1:0-288 GCF_963889785.1 Vibrio sp. S12_S33
GCGCCGATATCACCATTCCAAGCTTGACAGCGGAAGGTAACTACAGCATCACCAGCAGCATTACGGATGCCGCTGGCAACAGCAGTGGTGACAGTGCGCCAGTGACGTTTGATTTTGACGCCACCGTACCAACTGCGGCGCCAACGCTTACCATCGCGGACGCCGCGGACGGCAGCGTGAGCGTGGCAGAGAACAGTGACGGCGTTGAAACTGTGGTAAGTATTCCAACGGGTGTGGAAGTGGGTGATACGGTGACGTTAACCATCACCAACCCAGATGGCAGTACGA
>NZ_CAWPQZ010000330.1:0-287 GCF_963889785.1 Vibrio sp. S12_S33
ACGTTTAATGGTCGTCGTTGTGGTGGTGATAACCTCATCTTCCGCTTTCGCCGCTTCACATTCTGCCTCATTAAAGAGGTCACCCTGTGCTTCGTTATATGGCTTTAACGCTTCCGAGCGTTTGGCGAACTGGCGGTCAAGGGCGAGCTTGAACTGTTCGATTAAGGATTGGCGTTCTTGCTGCCACTCATTTTTCTCCGACATCAACGCTTTCACCATAGCTTGAAGCTCGGCGATGTCTTGGCTTTCTGGGTTAATATCGGGCGTCTTTTTCATGGCATTGATTA
>NZ_CAWPQZ010000331.1:0-287 GCF_963889785.1 Vibrio sp. S12_S33
GCTAATTACCGATCTCAGAAATGGTGATTTTCTCGGTCATTTCTTCTTTGCTAAGTGCATTTCGTGGATTAGGTTTTAATTTCACAGCTGTCCGTTTTACTTTGCCGTTTGAAAGCAATAATGTGTTCCAAATTAGGCATTTTGGTGTAATTTGCTAGCTAAAGTGCAGCAGCTAACTAGGCGTTTAAGACGGATTCCCAACGCTTGGGAGTTTCGGGTCTAGGTTGAGTTTTGTGTTTAAGGCACAATGGTTTAGGATTGTGGTCGCGTTGCTCACCACTTAACGC
>NZ_CAWPQZ010000332.1:0-286 GCF_963889785.1 Vibrio sp. S12_S33
GTTTCGTCGGTTTCAAATCGCTTTAATTGAAATGTCTTTTTGACTGATTTATTTGCTGACACTCAGCTCTGAAAATCTGGTGAAGCAAAAAATTTAGCGGTTACTGAAAGGGTGTTTTCTTTGTTGTTGATCCTGCAAGTGGCTCTCTTCGGCTCAGATCGCTGTGAAATTTAGGTTTTGGTAAGCATCGTTTTTGTACGTAACTTATTCAAATCTCTTCCTTTCTACGGTGGTTTACTTTGAATTCACGGTAAAATTCACATAACAAGCAATTCAAGTGGATTCT
>NZ_CAWPQZ010000333.1:0-284 GCF_963889785.1 Vibrio sp. S12_S33
ATTCACATAACAAGCAATTCAAGTGGATTCTCAACGCGTGGCAGTTTTACTATGCGTTGCGTAAAGTGTTTTACGGTGCAATGCGGCGGCTTGGTCAGTGCGTTGTTCACCACTTAATTGGGCGTTAAATTACAAGGAAAGTTTCGTGGAAATAAAGGAAGTAAGTACAACATCAGGTTTAGTCGAACAGCTAAATTCGTTACTAACTGATTGTATAGAAAGTGGAGCCTCTGTAGGCTTCTTAACACCAGTCGATGAACAAGAAGTAAAGTTGTATTGGTCAT
>NZ_CAWPQZ010000334.1:0-282 GCF_963889785.1 Vibrio sp. S12_S33
CGATCAATCTCAGGTTGTTCAAGAATCCATTTCGACCAAGCCAACTTGCCGAAAAAACGGAACGAATTCTCAATGAAATCGTAGAGTTAACCCTAAAAACTCATCAAACACATAACGCCCAATTAAGTGGTGAACAACGCACTGACCAAGCCGCCGCATTGCACCGTAAAGCACTTTACCTGACGCATAGTAAAACTGCCACGCGTTGAGAATCCACTTGAATTGCTTGTTATGTGAATTTTACCGTGAATTCAAAGTAAACCACCGTAGAAATGAAGAGAT
>NZ_CAWPQZ010000335.1:0-282 GCF_963889785.1 Vibrio sp. S12_S33
GATCAATCTCAGATTATTCAAGAATCCATTTCGACCAAGCCAACTTGCCGAAAACACAGAACGAATTCTCAATGAAATCGTAGAGTTAACCCTAAAAACTCATCAAACACATAACGCCCAATTAAGGGGTGACCAACGCTACCACCCAACCTAAAGCATTGTACCGTAAACACTAAAATTGAAGTAGAAGCAAAATGCCAAGCGTTGGGAATCCCTCTTAAATTGTTTGTTATGCTTGTGGTTCTGAAACCACAATACTGTCATTTGCCCTTATGTACATCA
>NZ_CAWPQZ010000336.1:0-282 GCF_963889785.1 Vibrio sp. S12_S33
GCGGTTGACGTTTACCACGACGTTTAATGGTCGTCGTTGTGGTGGTGATAACCTCATCTTCCGCTTTCGCCGCTTCACATTCTGCCTCATTAAAGAGGTCACCCTGTGCTTCGTTATATGGCTTTAACGCTTCCGAGCGTTTGGCGGTCAAGGGCGAGCTTAAACTGCTCAATTAAGGATTGGCGTTCTTGCTGCCACTCATTTTTCTCCGACATCAACGCTTTCACCATAGCTTGAAGCTCGGCGATGTCTTGGCTTTCTGGGTTAATATCGGGCGTCTTT
>NZ_CAWPQZ010000337.1:0-281 GCF_963889785.1 Vibrio sp. S12_S33
TTTTATCCCAATACAACACTTTGACTTTGTCGCGTTGTTTATTGGTAAATAGGAACAGTGCACCCGTGCCGAGTGGCAAATCGGTTTCGGACTCGATAATCGCCGCCAGGCCATTGATAGACTTTCTCCCGATACAGGTAAACATTCGGGGCGCTCAACATTCGTTTCATGACAGTGCTCCGATTAACTCTGCCAGATACGAGGCGGGTGTACCCTGTGGAATGCTGAGTTCAGCGTCATGAATAAATAATATCATGTTGGCGACGGGTGTTTGAGTTAAT
>NZ_CAWPQZ010000338.1:0-280 GCF_963889785.1 Vibrio sp. S12_S33
CTAAAACCGATTGAGGCAAACAAAGAAATTTGTCTGTTTTACGGTTTGAGTTAACCACGAATTTGAGGGTAAAAATGCTCATTTGCCGACAGCTCAAAACGAATGGCCGGAGAAATCCCAAAAGATTAAACCCCTAAATTTACCTGAGTTGCATAACGCCCAATTAAGTGGTGAACAACGCACTGACCAAGCCGCCGCATTGCACCGTAAAACACTTTACGCAACGCATAGTAAAACTGCCACGCGTTGAGAATCCACTTGAATTGCTTGTTATGTGAAT
>NZ_CAWPQZ010000339.1:0-279 GCF_963889785.1 Vibrio sp. S12_S33
TTCTACGGTGGTTTACTTTGAATTCACGGTAAAATTCACATAACAAGCAATTCAAGTGGATTCTCAACGCGTGGCAGTTTTACTATGCGTCAGGTAAAGTGTTTTACGGTGTTATGCAGCGGCTTGGTCAGTGCGTTGTTCACCACTTAATTGGGCGTTATGTGTTTGATGAGTTTTTGAGGTTAATTCTACGATTTCACTGAGAATTCGTTCTGTGTTTTCGGCAAGTTGGCTTGGTCGAAATGGATTCTTGAATAATCTGAGATTGATCGTTTTCAA
>NZ_CAWPQZ010000340.1:0-279 GCF_963889785.1 Vibrio sp. S12_S33
AGTGGGCGAAATCATGGCGAATGTTAAAGCTATAAACAAAGTCATAGGACTAGGTATGCCCGTCAGAAGCTAACGGCTAGTCATATATGGTGTTATTGTTCTTCAAACTGATTTGATCAACAACGCCTTCGTAGTCAATTCCATCTCCTTTTACATAACGCCCAATTAAGTGGTGAACAACGCACTGGCCAAGCCACTGCATTGCACCATAAAACACTTTACTCAACGCATAGTAAAACTGCCACGCGTTGAGAATCCACTTGAATTGCTTGTTATGTG
>NZ_CAWPQZ010000341.1:0-273 GCF_963889785.1 Vibrio sp. S12_S33
TTGTCACACTGCTATCTGGGTTGGTGATGGTTAAGGTCACCGTATCACCCACTTCCACACCCGTTGGAATACTCACCACAGTTTCAACGCCGTCACTGTTCTCTGCCACGCTCACGCTGCCGTCCGCTGCGTCCGCGATGGTAAGCGTTGGCGCCGCAGTTGGTGCGGTGGCATCAAAATCAAACGTCACTGGCGCACTCTCACCACTGCTGTTGCCAGCGGCATCCGTAATGCTGCTGGTGATGCTGTAGTTACCTTCCGCTGTCAAGCTTG
>NZ_CAWPQZ010000342.1:0-273 GCF_963889785.1 Vibrio sp. S12_S33
TTAACGTTGGCGCGGTATCGCTCACGCCATCACCGTCGGTATCACCCGGAATGGTGGTGTCTAAATCAAACGTCACTGGCGCGCTTTCAGCGGTGGTGTTACCCGCCGCATCGCTGATACTGCTGGTGACGCTGTAGGCGCCTTCGTCCGTCAGACTTGGAATAGTGATGCTCGCACTGCCGGTATCGATATCCGTTTGGGTCACGCTGTAGGTTTGCTCTGTGGTGCTGCCATCGGGGTTGGTGATGGTTAAGGTCACCGTATCACCCACTT
>NZ_CAWPQZ010000343.1:0-273 GCF_963889785.1 Vibrio sp. S12_S33
CAAGCTTGACAGCGGAAGGTAACTACAGCATCACCAGCAGCATTACGGATGCCGCTGGCAACAGCAGTGGTGAGAGTGCGCCAGTGACGTTTGATTTTGATGCCACCGCACCAACTGCGGCGCCAACACTTACCATCGCGGACGCAGCGGACGGCAGCGTGAGCGTGGCAGAGAACAGTGACGGCGTTGAAACTGTGGTAAGTATTCCAACGGGTGTGGAAGTGGGTGATACGGTGACGTTAACCATCACCAACCCAGATGGCAGTACGACAG
>NZ_CAWPQZ010000344.1:0-272 GCF_963889785.1 Vibrio sp. S12_S33
GCGCCGACATCACCATTCCAAGCTTGACAGCGGAAGGTAATTACAGCATCACCAGCAGCATTACGGATGCCGCTGGCAACAGCAGTGGTGACAGTGCGCCAGTGACGTTTGATTTTGACGCCACCGTACCAACTGCGGCGCCAATGCTTACCATCGCGGACGCCGCGGACGGCAGCGTGAGCGTGGCAGAGAACAGTGACGGCGTTGAAACTGTGGTAAGTATTCCAACGGGTGTGGAAGTGGGTGATAC
This sequence comes from Vibrio sp. S12_S33, assembly GCF_963889785.1. Classification (NCBI taxonomy): domain Bacteria; kingdom Pseudomonadati; phylum Pseudomonadota; class Gammaproteobacteria; order Vibrionales; family Vibrionaceae; genus Vibrio; species Vibrio sp. S12_S33. The sequence goes on from NZ_CAWPQZ010000344.1 coordinate 251, forward strand.
GGTGACGTTAACCATCACCAAC
>NZ_CAWPQZ010000345.1:0-271 GCF_963889785.1 Vibrio sp. S12_S33
TGTTCACCTGCATCATTTAAAGCTTAAGGGCTAGTCCAATTTCGCTCGCCGCTACTTTCGGAATCTCAGTTGATTTCTTTTCCTTCGGGTACTTAGATGTTTCAGTTCCCCGAGTTCGCCTCGCTGCGCTATGTATTCACGCAACGATACTAGCTTATGCTAGTGGGTTTCCCCATTCGGAAATCGTAGACTCAAGTGGCTTTTACTGCCTAATCTACGCTTATCGCAAGTTAATACGTCCTTCATCGCCTCTGACTGCCAAGGCATCCAC
>NZ_CAWPQZ010000346.1:0-270 GCF_963889785.1 Vibrio sp. S12_S33
ACCAGCAGTATCAGTGATGCAGCGGGTAATACCACCGCTGAAAGTGCGCCAGTAACGTTTGATTTAGACACTACTATTCCGGGTGATACGGACGGTGATGGTGTAAGCGACACCGCGCCAACCTTGATCATAGCCGATGCAGCCGATGGCAGCGTGAGCGTGGCTGAAAACAGTGACGGTCTTGACACTGTGGTGACCATTCCTGAGGGTGTGGAAGTGGGTGATACGGTGACCTTAACCATCACCAACCCCGATGGCAGCACCACAGAG
>NZ_CAWPQZ010000347.1:0-268 GCF_963889785.1 Vibrio sp. S12_S33
CTCGCCAGTGGCACTTTTCGGGAAGTGTTTGAACTTAACGAAGTCTGCTTACGGGAAGTGTTGTGTTTGTTAAGTTCGTTGGCGCGGCTTCTTTGTTTTTGAACTTCATGAATGCCTAAATTCGTTTTGTGTGCTTTGTCATTGGCTTTTTCGATAGAATTCTTTGCAAATTACCGAGCTCAGGAATGGTGATTTATTCGGCCATTTCTTCTTTGCCAAGCGCATTTCGTGGATTGGGTTTTAATTTCACAGCTGTCCGTTTTACTTT
>NZ_CAWPQZ010000348.1:0-268 GCF_963889785.1 Vibrio sp. S12_S33
GATGCAGCAGGTAATACCACCGCTGAAAGTGCGCCAGTAACGTTTGATTTAGACACTACTATTCCGGGTGATACGGACGGTGATGGTGTAAGCGACACCGCGCCAACCTTGACCATAGCCGATGCAGCCGATGGCAGCGTCAGCGTGGCCGAAAACAGTGACGGTCTTGACACTGTGGTGACCATTCCTGAGGGTGTGGAAGTGGGTGATACGGTGACGTTAACCATCACCAACCCCGATGGCAGTACGACGGTACAGACTCACGAAG
>NZ_CAWPQZ010000349.1:0-266 GCF_963889785.1 Vibrio sp. S12_S33
CCATTGCTCATCAACTTCATAGATTAGAGAGATGTTTGCTTTATCGAAGGGTATAGAGGTCACTTGCCTTGGCCAGAGTTTTTTAAAGTGCGTAACACGGTGTTGTAGCCAACTTTTAAGACACGGCTTGTTTCTCTAACACCAGAGCTATTCATTGCCATATCAATGATTTGTTCTTTGACATTAGGCTTATATGCCTCGTAAGCGTAATCAAGCTGAAAGGAACGCTTACATTCTATGCAACGAAATCGCTGAAAGCCCGTTAC
>NZ_CAWPQZ010000350.1:0-266 GCF_963889785.1 Vibrio sp. S12_S33
CAAACGGCTTGAGCAAAGCGAGCAACGAGCGCAGAGCATCCGTATTACGGCTACCAAATGCGTGAGCAATGATGCGCTTATAGCGAGGCTACCAAGCATACCAAAGCCAGCGGCGATTTTTCTTTTTACCTACGAATGACCATTGCTCATCAACTTCATAGATTAGAGAGATGTTTGCTTTATCGAAGGGTATAGAGGTCACTTGCCTTGGCCAGAGTTTTTTAAAGTGCGTAACACGGTGTTGTAGCCAACTTTTAAGACACGGC
>NZ_CAWPQZ010000351.1:0-265 GCF_963889785.1 Vibrio sp. S12_S33
ACTTAGCAAAGAAGAAATGACCGAGAAAATCACCATTTCTGAGATCGGTAATTAGCAAAGAATTCTATCGAAAAAGCCAACGACAAAGCACACGAAACAAATTTAAGAATGCATAAATTTCAACACCTAAGAAGCCGCACCAACGAACTTAACAAACATAACATTTCCCGTAAGCAGACTTCGTTAAGTTCAAACACTTCCAGAAAAGTGCCACTGGCGAGATAGCTGATAAGCTGGGATTTGTCCGGTGTGTAGCTAGAAAACC
>NZ_CAWPQZ010000352.1:0-265 GCF_963889785.1 Vibrio sp. S12_S33
AATTCGTTCCGTGTTTTCGGCAGGTTGGTTTGGTCGAACTGGATTCTTGAACAACCTGAGATTGATCGTTTTTAAGGTTCTTGGGTTGCCTCAATTTAGTTTTGGATCTGGTTTGTGTTGAGTTTCGTTGGTTTCAAATCGCTTTAATTGAAATGTCTTTTTGACTGGTTTTCTTGCTGACATTCAGCTCTGAAAATCTGGTGACGCAAAAGGTTTAGCGGTTGCTGAAAGTGCGCTTTCTTTGTTGTTGATTCTGTAAGTGGCT
>NZ_CAWPQZ010000353.1:0-264 GCF_963889785.1 Vibrio sp. S12_S33
TCTGCGCCGTCACGCTGTACATACCTTCGTCAATCAATGATGGGATCGTAATAGCAGCGACACCATTTAACGTATCTAACAAGGTAACGGTGTAGGTTTGCGTTGTCACACTGCTATCTGGGTTGGTAATGGTTAACGTCACCGTATCACCCACTTCCACACCCGTTGGAATACTCACCACCGTTTCAACACCGTCATTGTTCTCTGCCACGCTCACGCTGCCGTCCGCTGCGTCCGCGATGGTAAGTGTTGGCGCCGCAGTTG
>NZ_CAWPQZ010000354.1:0-263 GCF_963889785.1 Vibrio sp. S12_S33
TTTTCTCTTGAGTGGGCCATTTAAATTTGGCTTTTTCGAGCCGTTTGTACCACAGGGCAAAACCCGTTTTATCCCAATACAACACTTTGACTTTGTCGCGTTGTTTATTGGTAAATAGGAACAGTGCGCCCGTGCTGAGCGGCAAATCGGTTTCGGACTCGATAATCGCCGCCAGGCCATTGATAGACTTTCTAAAATCCACGAACTCCCGATACAGGTAAACATTCGGGGCGCTCAACATTCGTTTCATGACAGTGCTCCGA
>NZ_CAWPQZ010000355.1:0-263 GCF_963889785.1 Vibrio sp. S12_S33
GATGAGTGTCCACACAGATTGATGGTTTATACAGTTTTAGAGACGATGCTGGGTCTGTAGCTCAGGTGGTTAGAGCGTTCGCCTGATAAGCGAGAGGTCGGTGGTTCAAGTCCACTCAGACCCACCAATTCTTCTTAATCGAAGATTGGCACACAGTATCACACACCTGATGGGGTTATAGCTCAGCTGGGAGAGCGCCTGCCTTGCACGCAGGAGGTCTGCGGTTCGATCCCGCATAGCTCCACCATCTTTAAGCACATTTG
>NZ_CAWPQZ010000356.1:0-263 GCF_963889785.1 Vibrio sp. S12_S33
GCTTTTTCGATAGAATTCTTTGCAAATTACCGAGCTCAGGAATGGTGATTTATTCGGCCATTTCTTCTTTGCCAAGCGCATTTCGTGGATTGGGTTTTAATTTCACAGCTGTCCGTTTTACTTTGTCATTTGAAAGCAATAATGTGTTTCAAATTTGGCATTTTGGCGTAATTCGCTAGCGAAAGTGCAGCAGCTAACTAGGCGTTTAAGACGGATTCCCAACGCTTGGGAGTTTCGGTTCTAGGTTGAGTTTTGTGTTTAAG
>NZ_CAWPQZ010000357.1:0-262 GCF_963889785.1 Vibrio sp. S12_S33
GATTTATTCGGCCATTTCTTCTTTGCCAAGCGCATTTCGTGGATTGGGTTTTAATTTCACAGCTGTCCGTTTTACTTTGCCGTTTGAAAGCAATAATGTGTTTCAAATTAGGCATTTTGGCGTAATTTGCTAACGAAAGTGCAGCAGCTAACTAGGCGTTTAAGACGGATTCCCAACGCTTGGGAGTTTCGGGTCTAGGTTGAGTTTTGTGTTTAAAGCACAATGGTTTAGGATTGTGGTCGCGTTGCTCACCACTTAACGC
>NZ_CAWPQZ010000358.1:0-261 GCF_963889785.1 Vibrio sp. S12_S33
GTTTCATAACAAAGCGTTTAAGACGGATTTCCAACGCTTGGCATTTTCGGTTTGATTCAACTTTAGTGTTTACGGCACAATAGGTTAGGTCGGGTGGTCGCGTTGCTCACCACTTAACGCAGCGTTATGTGTTGGATGAGTTTTTAGGGTTAACTCGACGATTTCATTGAGAATTCGTTCCGTGTTTTCGGCAAGTTAGCTTGGTCGAAATGGATTCTTGAAAGAGCTTTAATTGGTCACGTCCAAGGTTCTTGGATTGCC
>NZ_CAWPQZ010000359.1:0-261 GCF_963889785.1 Vibrio sp. S12_S33
AAACCTACACCGTGACGGCGGCGGATCTTGCCAATGGCAGCGCCGACATCACCATTCCAAGCTTGACAGCGGAAGGTAATTACAGCATCACCAGCAGCATTACGGATGCCGCAGGCAACAGCAGTGGCGACAGCGCGCCAGTGACGTTTGATTTTGACGCCACCGCACCAACTGCGGCGCCAACACTTACCATCGCGGATGCCGCGGACGGCAGCGTGAGCGTGGCAGAGAACAGTGACGGCGTTGAAACTGTGGTGAGTA
>NZ_CAWPQZ010000360.1:0-259 GCF_963889785.1 Vibrio sp. S12_S33
GGCAATCCAAGAACCTTGGACGTGACCAATTAAAGCTCTTTCAAGAATCCATTTCGACCAAGCTAACTTGCCGAAAACACGGAACGAATTCTCAATGAAATCGTCGAGTTAACCCTAAAAACTCATCAAACACATAACGCTGCATTAAGGTGCGAACAACGCTAAATCTCCAAACCCAAACCACTCCACCTTAAACACTAAAGCCAAATTTAAACTGAAGTCGCCAAGCGTTGTGAGTCACTCTTGAATGCCTTGTTAT
>NZ_CAWPQZ010000361.1:0-256 GCF_963889785.1 Vibrio sp. S12_S33
ATAGGTTGGGTGTGTAAGCGCTGCGAGGCGTTGAGCTAACCAATACTAATTGCCCGTGAGGCTTAACCATACAACACCGAAGGGGTTTTGTGGGCTCAATAGAAGAACATTGAATGTGAAGAACGAATTCAGCTTTCCGAATTAAAGAATTTGCTTGGCGACCATAGCGTTGCGGACCCACCTGACTCCATGCCGAACTCAGAAGTGAAACGCAATAGCGCCGATGGTAGTGTGGGGCTTCCCCATGTGAGAGTAG
>NZ_CAWPQZ010000362.1:0-256 GCF_963889785.1 Vibrio sp. S12_S33
TCACGCTGTAGTCACCTTCCGCCGCCAAGCTTGGGATGGTGATGTTCGCACTGCCGGTATCGACATCCGTTTGGGTCACGGTGTAGGTTTGTGTTGTCACACTGCTATCTGGGTTGGTGATGGTTAAGGTCACCGTATCACCCACTTCCACACCCGTTGGAATACTTACCACCGTTTCAACGCCGTCATTGTTCTCTGCCACGCTCACGCTGCCGTCCGCTGCATCCGCGATAGTAAGCGTTGGCGCCGCAGTTGG
>NZ_CAWPQZ010000363.1:0-255 GCF_963889785.1 Vibrio sp. S12_S33
AATACCAATACGCGATGCCACTTTATCGCCAAGAATCCCTGTTTACCCAGTCAGGTATCGAGCTATCGAGAACCACCATGGCAAGGTGGGTAATTCAGGTTAGTGAAAAGTTCAAACCGCTTTATCAAGCACTGAAGACTCACTTATTCGAACAAGTGGTGGTTCAGGCCGATGAAACGCCGCTCAATGTGCTTAAGGAAGACAAGCAATGTTATATGTGGTTGTACTGCTCGGGAGCCGACTCCCCTGAAGCTA
>NZ_CAWPQZ010000364.1:0-255 GCF_963889785.1 Vibrio sp. S12_S33
CCAGTTTTAATCGAGATTCAAGTGCGTACAACTTTTGGATTTTGGCTAACGCCACATCCGCTTTACCTGACTTACCTTTGCCCTGAAGCTTTTTCGCCTCCATGAACTTACGGCGTGCGTGAGCGAAGCAACCGACATTAGCCACGTTGGTTAATCCGTCATAAGCCGCGTAACCATCACTTTGTAGATAGCCTGAGTAATCGCCCAAAAAGTTCACGGGGCATGCTCTCGCGCGGCTGTTTTGATAGTCGAACA
>NZ_CAWPQZ010000365.1:0-255 GCF_963889785.1 Vibrio sp. S12_S33
AGCAAAGCGAGCAACGAGCGCAGAGCATCCGTACTACAGCTACCAAATGCGTGAGCAATGATGCGCTTATAGCGAGGCTACCAAGCATACCAAAGCCAGCGGCGATTTTTCTTTTTACCTACGAATGGCCATTGCTCATCAACTTCATAGATTAGAGAGATGTTTGCTTTATCGAAGGGTATAGAGGTCACTTGCCTTGGCCAGAGTTTTTTAAAGTGCGTAACACGGTGTTGTAGCCAACTTTTAAGACACGGC
>NZ_CAWPQZ010000366.1:0-255 GCF_963889785.1 Vibrio sp. S12_S33
TCGGTTTCATGTTCTTTCGGTGAGTCGTTATTAGGCTAATACCATCCTTTTTCAAGTCTGCTGTTAGCGCTTTACTGATATAGCCTTTATCTGCATAAAGCTTATCTAATAGCCCTTTTGACAACTCCCGAACGGGTTTTCTGTCATCCGTATTAGCGGGGGTAAGTTTAGCTGCCACAATATCACCAAGGTGATTAGTGATAATGTGAAGCTTAAAGCCGTAAAACCACCCCATCGTACCTTTACCTCTTGCCG
>NZ_CAWPQZ010000367.1:0-255 GCF_963889785.1 Vibrio sp. S12_S33
GTCAGCGTGGCCGAGAACAGTGATGGTTTTGAAACCAATGTCACGCTTCCAACGGGTGTGGAAGAAGGGGACACGGTGACGTTAACCATCACCAACCCAGATGGTAGCACCACGGAGCAAACCTACATCGTGACGGCGGCGGACCTTGCCAATGGCAGCGCGGACATCACCATTCCAAGTTTGACGGACGAGGGTGCTTACAGCGTCACCAGCAGTATCAGTGATGCAGCAGGTAATACCACCGCTGAAAGTGCG
>NZ_CAWPQZ010000368.1:0-255 GCF_963889785.1 Vibrio sp. S12_S33
GTGATGCGGCGGGTAACACCACCGCTGAAAGTACGCCAGTGACGTTCGACCTTGACACCACCGTACCGGGTGATACCGATGGTGATGGCGTAAGCGATACTGCGTCAACCTTGACCATTGCCGATGCAGCGGACGGCAGCGTCAGCGTGGCCGAGAACAGTGATGGTTTTGAAACCAATGTCACGCTTCCAACGGGTGTGGAAGAAGGGGATACGGTGACGTTAACCATCACCAACCCAGATGGTAGCACCACGG
>NZ_CAWPQZ010000369.1:0-255 GCF_963889785.1 Vibrio sp. S12_S33
AGCGGATTCGTCGAGAATAACCAATTTTTTCTGCCAATAACCAGCGATTTGATGGCGCGTTCCGCTCGGTTGTTGTCGATAGATAAATGCCCATCTTCAACATAGCGTATCAGCTTAGACCACTGACTCAAGGTGTACTTGATGGCTTTACCAAGAGGACTCGATTCGATGACTTTCTGCGTGGTTAACCAGTCATAGAAGTCATCCAACATCGGTTTAGCCTGCGCTTGTCTTTCTGTCCAACGCTCTTCGACC
>NZ_CAWPQZ010000370.1:0-255 GCF_963889785.1 Vibrio sp. S12_S33
TCAGAGGCGATGAAGGACGTATTAACTTGCGATAAGCGTAGATTAGGCAGTAAAAGCCACTTGAGTCTACGATTTCCGAATGGGGAAACCCACTAGCATAAGCTAGTATCGTTGCGTGAATACATAGTGCAGCGAGGCGAACTCGGGGAACTGAAACATCTAAGTACCCGAAGGAAAAGAAATCAACTGAGATTCCGAAAGTAGCGGCGAGCGAAATTGGACTAGCCCTTAAGCTTTAAATGATGCAGGTGAACA
>NZ_CAWPQZ010000371.1:0-255 GCF_963889785.1 Vibrio sp. S12_S33
TAGGCCTGCCGCCAGCGTTCAATCTGAGCCATGATCAAACTCTTCAATTAAAGTTTTGTTGGTCCTAAGACCGGCTCAATGAATACTGACTTCAAAACTGCTCTTACTCGAAAGTAAAAAGTAATTTCAAAGCTATTGTTGTTCCAACAGAACAACAATGAATTGACTGTGCCAAAATCAAGTAAACTTGATTCTGATTGGTCACTCAGTTCATTGATAAATCTTTTTCGATTATCATCAACGAGTGCCCACACA
>NZ_CAWPQZ010000372.1:0-255 GCF_963889785.1 Vibrio sp. S12_S33
TCACCACCGTTTCAACGCCGTCACTGTTCTCTGCCACGCTCACGCTGCCGTCCGCGGCGTCCGCGATGGTAAGTGTTGGCGCCGCAGTTGGTGCGGTGGCGTCAAAATCAAACGTCACTGGCGCGCTTTCACCACTGCTGTTGCCAGCGGCATCCGTAATGCTGCTGGTGATGCTGTAGTTACCTTCCGCTGTCAAGCTTGGAATGGTGATGTCGGCGCTGCCATTGGCAAGATCCGCCGCCGTCACGGTGTAGG
>NZ_CAWPQZ010000373.1:0-255 GCF_963889785.1 Vibrio sp. S12_S33
CGCCAAAGAATAAGAGTCCGAAAAACAGCGCTCTAAAAAGCCAACTTGCCGACAAACACAAAACTGAAAAGCCGAGGGAACAAAGAAAAACCATAAACCACTGATTTTACATGATTAAGCATAACGCCGCGTTAAGTGGTGAGCAACGCGACCACAATCCTAAACCATTGCGCCTTAAACACAAAACTCAACCTAGAATCGAAACTCCCAAGCGTTGGGAATCCGTCTTAAACGCCTAGTTAGCTGCTGCACTTT
>NZ_CAWPQZ010000374.1:0-255 GCF_963889785.1 Vibrio sp. S12_S33
GCGTTATGTGTTGGATGAGTTTTTGAGGTTAATTCTACGATTTCATTGAGAATTCGTTTCGTGTTTTCGGCAGGTTGGCTTAGTCGAAATGGATTCTTGAACAACTTGAGATTGATCGTTTTCAAGGCTCTTGGGTTGCCTCAATTAAGTTTTGGATCTGGCTTGTGTTGAGTTTCGTCAGTTTCAAATCGCTTTAATTGAAATGTCCTTTTGACTGGTTTTCTTGCTGACATTCAGCTCTGAAAATCTGGTGAC
>NZ_CAWPQZ010000375.1:0-255 GCF_963889785.1 Vibrio sp. S12_S33
CCCCCCCCCCCCCCCCCCCCCCCCCCCCCCCCCCCCCCCCCCCCCCCCCCCCCCCCCCCCCCCCCCCCCCCCCCCCCCCCCCCCCCCCCCCCCCCCCCCCCCCCCCCCCCCCCCCCCCCCCCCCCCCACCCCCCCCCCCCCCCCCCCCCCCCCCCCCCCCCCCCCCCCCCCCCCCCCCCCCCCCCCCCCCCCCCCCCCCCCCCCCCCCCCCCCCCCCCCCCCCCCCCCCCCCCCCCCCCCCCCCCCCCCCCCCCC
>NZ_CAWPQZ010000376.1:0-255 GCF_963889785.1 Vibrio sp. S12_S33
AAAGTGCAGCAGCTAACTAGGCGTTTAAGACGGATTCCCAACGCTTGGGAGTTTCGGGTCTAGGTTGAGTTTTGTGTTTAAGGCACAATGGTTTAGGATTGTGGTCGCGTTGCTCACCACTTAACGCAGCGTTAGCTGGGGTTAAGAAAAACGGTGAATTTAGGGTGGAAAGGCTTTCGGTTTTCTAGCTACACACCAGACAAATCTCAGCTTTTCAACTATCTCGCCAGTGGCACTTTTCGGGAAGTGTTTGAA
>NZ_CAWPQZ010000377.1:0-255 GCF_963889785.1 Vibrio sp. S12_S33
TGAAAAACCGATCGTTTTACGAACAAGGCGCTTCAATCTTGAACGTTATGTCAGGTTGGTTCGCTCAATTCGCTGAGTGAATCTTTTGCCAACAACGTGCTTTTCTCTTGGTTGCTCTTTCGTGTAGACAGTGAAGTCATCAGTGAAAAAGAAGCGGATGTCGAACGGCGCTAGTAAAGCAAGTAGTGCTCGCAATGCATCTGTATTACGTTTACCAAATGAATGAGCAATGATGCGTTTATAACGCGGCTCCCA
>NZ_CAWPQZ010000378.1:0-255 GCF_963889785.1 Vibrio sp. S12_S33
GTGGATGCCTTGGCAGTCAGAGGCGATGAAGGACGTATTAACTTGCGATAAGCGTAGATTAGGCAGTAAAAGCCACTTGAGTCTACGATTTCCGAATGGGGAAACCCACTAGCATAAGCTAGTATCGCTGCGTGAATACATAGCGCAGCGAGGCGAACTCGGGGAACTGAAACATCTAAGTACCCGAAGGAAAAGAAATCAACTGAGATTCCGAAAGTAGCGGCGAGCGAAATTGGACTAGCCCTTAAGCTTTAA
>NZ_CAWPQZ010000379.1:0-254 GCF_963889785.1 Vibrio sp. S12_S33
TACCTTTCAATCTCAGTGAGGTGCGTGTACTTCATGTTTTTTACTTCTTGGCGGGAGCAAAAATGATGATTATCGCATCTCACTGTTTTTATGTTCAGAGGTGTCGCACTTCGTACTTGAATCCAAGAGTTATAACAAGCAATTTAAGAGGGATTCCCAACGCTTGGCATTTTTGGTTCTACTTCCAATTTAGTGTTTATGGCACAATGCTTTAGGTTAGGTGGTAGCGTTGCTCACCCCTTAATTGGGCGTTA
>NZ_CAWPQZ010000380.1:0-253 GCF_963889785.1 Vibrio sp. S12_S33
CTTATTGTACTCCGCCCAGTTAGTTATCTTCTTTTTCGTTTTCCCCATGTCATCACCGCTCTTACCATCACAAAGGATCAGATCGCAGGACTTGGAAAAGGTTCAACTGATTTAGGCAACAACGCCGCCTCACTTTAATCGGCCAGCTCGACAACCGAACCACAGCTTCACTCAATGCAAAAGTGAGCGAACTTATCATCCGCTCAGGCTTACCCTTTAAGACTATCACCGCGGACAATGGCACTGAATTTCA
>NZ_CAWPQZ010000381.1:0-253 GCF_963889785.1 Vibrio sp. S12_S33
ACCACCGCTGAAAGTGCGCCAGTAACGTTTGATTTAGACACTACTATTCCGGGTGATACGGACGGTGATGGCGTGAGTGACACGGCGCCAACGTTGACCATAGCCGATGCAGCCGATGGCAGCGTGAGCGTGGCCGAAAACAGTGACGGTCTTGACACTGTGGTGACCATTCCTGAGGGTGTGGAAGTGGGTGATACGGTGACGTTAACCATCACCAACCCCGATGGCAGTACGACGGTACAGACTCACGAAG
>NZ_CAWPQZ010000382.1:0-253 GCF_963889785.1 Vibrio sp. S12_S33
CCACGCTCACGCTGCCGTCCGCGGCATCCGCGATGGTAAGTGTTGGCACCGCAGTTGGCACGGTGGCGTCAAAATCAAACGTCACTGGCGCACTATCACCACTGCTGTTGCCCGCCGCGTCGCTGATCTGCGCCGTCACGCTGTACATACCTTCGTCAATCAATGATGGGATCGTAATAGCAGCGACACCATTTAACGTATCTAACAAGGTAACGGTGTAGGTTTGCGTTGTCACACTGCTATCTGGGTTGGT
>NZ_CAWPQZ010000383.1:0-253 GCF_963889785.1 Vibrio sp. S12_S33
CAGTAGCGTAGGCGTGAATGAACAAATTATAGCGAATTACGTTAGACACCAGGGCGAAAAGGATTCTGGCCAACTCCGCATGGAGTTGTAACAGTAAGTACCCCGTGCATGCACGGGGGTATCTACTACACTAAATATCACATAGTTTGGGTGACTAAGTACCGTCGGAAAATCCTGAATCCTGGTATGTGCAGCTACCTACGAAAGATTATGCCAAAGTTACTGCGAAGTTTACCTGGCGTTGAGATCGAGA
>NZ_CAWPQZ010000384.1:0-252 GCF_963889785.1 Vibrio sp. S12_S33
TTTATCGCCCCTACAGTTATGTCTTTACTGGTACACTACGCTGAACTCAAGTCTTTGAATGCAGCAGGGTACACATTTGTGTTTTGCTTCTTTTTATTAGCATGCCAACCAATAAAGAAAATGTAGTCTTAGTATCAAGTTTGAAGTGCGACATTTTTTACAGATGCGCATGAATATACTCCAGTGGTGTTCTATACCCAAGTCTTTTGCGTGGGCGCGTATTTAATTTGTGTGCGATTTCATCACAGAGCT
>NZ_CAWPQZ010000385.1:0-252 GCF_963889785.1 Vibrio sp. S12_S33
ATGAAGATAGGAAAGTATGATTCGACATGGAAACGGTAGTTTGTGTATGATTTTTGTTTGGCGACTAAACCATATCACTTACTACCGTTTTTTTGTTTTTAGTTCCCGCTAATCCGCGATGAACCATTTTAAAGCCTTCCCAGAATGAAGATAGGAAAGTATGATTCGACATGGAAACGGTAGTTTGTGTATGATTTTTGTTTGGCGACTAAACCATATCACTTACTACCGTTTTTTTGTTTTTAGTTCCCG
>NZ_CAWPQZ010000386.1:0-252 GCF_963889785.1 Vibrio sp. S12_S33
TTAGCAAAAAATATTTTCTTTCTTCTTCAAATTAATCATAAAGGAAAGAACATAAGCCGTAAAAAACTTCAACGAACTAAGCTACTTAATTACATCGCAAATCAAAATCCATGCATCATCTCTATGGAGGCTTGTTCTGGAGCGCATTATTGGGCCAGAGAATTCGAAAAGCTTGGTCACGAGGTACTTTTATACCCGCCTCAACATGTCAAAAGTCAGCGACGCAAACAAAAGAACGACTATAACGATGCC
>NZ_CAWPQZ010000387.1:0-252 GCF_963889785.1 Vibrio sp. S12_S33
TTTACGGGCCGCAGGAAATAGTCATATGCAAATGTCAGATCACTACGCGCCTGCTAGGGCGCTGCCAGTAGGAAAGCCTTATAGGCGCATATGAAAAACCACCGGCTATGCCGGTGGATACTTTTTTCATCTAACTACGTACTTTGCAAAGGGTGGTGTTGGTTGTTTATAAGGGTTGATACTCTTCTCGCTTTGTTGTGACAGCCCAAGCGATACGCATTAGCTTGTTTGCGAGCGCGACTGCGGCTCGAT
>NZ_CAWPQZ010000388.1:0-251 GCF_963889785.1 Vibrio sp. S12_S33
TCGGTTTCATGTTCTTTCGGTGAGTCGTTATTAGGCTAATACCATCCTTTTTCAAGTCTGCTGTTAGCGCTTTACTGATATAGCCTTTATCTGCATAAAGCTTATCTAATAGCCCTTTTGACAACTCACGAACGGGTTTTCTGTCATCCGTATTAGCGGGGGTAAGTTTAGCTGCCACAATATCACCAAGGTGATTAGTGATAATGTGAAGCTTAAAGCCGTAAAACCACCCCATCGTACCTTTACCTCTT
>NZ_CAWPQZ010000389.1:0-251 GCF_963889785.1 Vibrio sp. S12_S33
TATTGTACTCCGCCCAGTTAGTTATCTTCTTTTTCGTTTTCCCCATGTCATCACCGCTCTTACCATCACAAAGGATCAGATCGCAGGACTTGGAAAAGGTTCAACTGATTTAGGCAACAACGCCCTTAGTCACCCAAACTATGTGATATTTAGTGTAATAAACACTATGGGACGAGGTATAATATTGCATTTAGCTATCGTACCGTCTCCAAAGGCATTCATCCACGGGTAAACCCGTGGTTTTCTGTATT
>NZ_CAWPQZ010000390.1:0-251 GCF_963889785.1 Vibrio sp. S12_S33
CAACATCGGTTTAGCCTGCGCTTGTCTTTCTGTCCAACGCTCTTCGACCGAAGCCAGTTTTAATCGAGATTCAAGTGCGTACAACTTTTGGATTTTGGCTAACGCCACATCCGCTTTACCTGACTTAACCTGAACTCGGGATAAAAATAGGCAGGAACTAAAAGCTGGTTCTGCGATCAGATCTTTCGACTAAAAAGGAAATCATCGCAAAGGAACCAGCTATGAAAAAGTTAACTGACCTATTCTGCCAT
>NZ_CAWPQZ010000391.1:0-250 GCF_963889785.1 Vibrio sp. S12_S33
GATGATATCGAGGGCTTGAGAAACGTGCATAAAAAAATCCGATAAACAATGTCTATCGGATTTTTACATAAAGGTAGGATCATTCAACTGATCTGCCGATTAAAGTCTTAACTGATCGGCATTACAGATGTACACCCTGACTCAATTTGACTTAGATAGACTGTTATCTGGCTTCACAATAATCGGCCATAAACCGATGAAAATAGACAACTTTACAATGAGTTAACTTCAATAAAAGTCAGATATACCA
>NZ_CAWPQZ010000392.1:0-250 GCF_963889785.1 Vibrio sp. S12_S33
ACACACCGGACAAATCTCAGCTTCTCAACTATCTCGCCAGTGGCACTTTTCGGGAAGTGTTTGAACTTAACGAAGTCTGCTTACGGGAAGTGTTGTGTTTGTTAAGTTCGGTGACGCGGTTTCTTTGCTGTTGAAATTCATGAATGCCTAAATTCGTTTCGTGTGCTTTGTCGTTGGCTTTTTCGATAGAATTCTTTGCAAATTACCGAGCTCAGGAATGGTGATTTATTCGGCCATTTCTTCTTTGCCA
>NZ_CAWPQZ010000393.1:0-250 GCF_963889785.1 Vibrio sp. S12_S33
TACATGACGCCATTGATACTCATGGATAGCCTCGGCCTCAAGACCACAAAGGCATTTGGCCTCAGAGTTAGGTTTAAGAGTCAGGGTAATAAGTGATGCTGTCTGGTGAGACTTTACTATTTTAAAGGTTCATCGCGGCTTTCCGGGGAAAGCCGCTTTTATCTTCAAGAAGAAGTAGTCTGTATCTCGATACCCATAACCCATTCGCTTGATTAGCTTTATCTTGTTGTTCATCCCTTCCAGTGTGCAG
>NZ_CAWPQZ010000394.1:0-249 GCF_963889785.1 Vibrio sp. S12_S33
TGATGCTGTAGTTACCTTCCGCTGTCAAGCTTGGAATGGTGATGTCGGCGCTGCCATTGGCAAGATCCGCCGCCGTCACGGTGTAGGTTTGCTCCGTGGTGCTACCATCTGGGTTGGTGATGGTTAAGGTGATGGTATCGCCTTCTTCCACACCCGTTGGTAGGGTCACGTTGGTTTCAACGCCGTCACTGTTTTCGGCCACGCTCACGCTGCCGTCCGCAGCATCCGCGATGGTAAGTGTTGGCACCG
>NZ_CAWPQZ010000395.1:0-249 GCF_963889785.1 Vibrio sp. S12_S33
GGCCTGTTTTTGCGGCTATTGCCTTGGCCAAGATGAGGCAGTCGAACACGAAGTCCTAATCACCTTATCGACTTTAAAAGCCAGTGTGAGCAGAAGGTTTTCAACGTGTAGGATTTATCCTGTTATTGTATCGAGAAAACCCCCAGCTAGGCTGGGGGTTCCGTAAAGCTTACAGCTATAAGTCAGTTATATAACCCCTTTCAATTTGATAAAAACGTCTTGTGGTCTGGCAACTGCAAGAGTCAATTA
>NZ_CAWPQZ010000396.1:0-249 GCF_963889785.1 Vibrio sp. S12_S33
GGTTTATACAGTTTTAGAGAAAGAATGTTCCCAAACATTCGCAACTTAGTGTCCCGTTCGTCTAGAGGCCTAGGACACCGCCCTTTCACGGCGGTAACAGGGGTTCGACTCCCCTACGGGATACCATCTTTAAGCACATTTGCTTAAGTGTTCTTAAAAATGGTTTTCATCAGAAAATCTTGCTCTTTAACAATTTGGAAAGCTGACTGATAACAACATGATTTGTTGTTATCAAATAAAAGTTCTCAA
>NZ_CAWPQZ010000397.1:0-248 GCF_963889785.1 Vibrio sp. S12_S33
ACACACTCAATGTTGTATCAAACTCAATACGCGTAATATTTTGTGAAAGAAGGCGCTTCTCTTCATCAAACTTTGCGTAGTACTCCATATATTCTTCTTGCACGACTTCCTCCTGTGCAGTTAACGCTGCGTTAAGTGGTGAGCAACGCGACCACAATCCTAAACCATTGTGCCTTAAACACAACACTCAACCTAGAGCCGAAACTCCCAAGCGTTGGGAATCCGTCTTAAACGCCTAGTTAGCTGCT
>NZ_CAWPQZ010000398.1:0-248 GCF_963889785.1 Vibrio sp. S12_S33
AGCAGCTAACTAGGCGTTTAAGACGGATTCCCAACGCTTGGGAGTTTCGGCTCTAGGTTGAGTTTTGTGTTTAAGGCACAATGGTTTAGGATTGTGGTCGCGTTGCTCACCACTTAACGCAGCGTTAGCAGTAAGGAAAAACAATTGAAAGATTTCATAAAACTAATTAGGTATCTGTTAGTTGCGGCATTATTTAATTCATGGCTAGACCTGCGAGGGATCAATTATCATTGGCTGGATGGTCGCTC
>NZ_CAWPQZ010000399.1:0-248 GCF_963889785.1 Vibrio sp. S12_S33
AGCAGCTAACTAGGCGTTTAAGACGGATTCCCAACGCTTGGGAGTTTCGGCTCTAGGTTGAGTTTTGTGTTTAAGGCGCAATGGTTTAGGATTGTGGTCGCGTTGCTCACCACTTAACGCGGCGTTAGCAGTAAGGAAAAACAATTGAAAGATTTCATAAAACTAATTAGGTATCTGTTAGTTGCGGCATTATTTAATTCATGGCTAGACCTGCGAGGGATCAATTATCATTGGCTGGATGGTCGCTC
>NZ_CAWPQZ010000400.1:0-248 GCF_963889785.1 Vibrio sp. S12_S33
GGCTCCCTATTAAATCCATTTAATCAGGTGTGTTTTTGGCGAAATTCATTAGATCAGAATGAGCGATGCGCGTCTACTCATTGTTTTATATAGAAATTATGAGGGGATTCGTAAGAACGCGGCGTTATGTGCATGGAGGCGCAATGAACATAGGTATCTACATTTACGATCAAGCTGAAGTTCTTGATTTTTCGGGTCCATTTGAAGTTTTTAGTACAGCTAAACGGCTTGGTGCTGAGAGTCTGAAC
>NZ_CAWPQZ010000401.1:0-247 GCF_963889785.1 Vibrio sp. S12_S33
GCAGCTAACTAGGCGTTTAAGACGGATTCCCAACGCTTGGGAGTTTCGGTTCTAGGTTGAGTTTTGTGTTTAAGGCACAATGGTTTAGGATTGTGGTCGCGTTGCTCACCACTTAACGCAGCGTTATGTGCATGGAGGCGCAATGAACATAGGTATCTACATTTACGATCAAGCTGAAGTTCTTGATTTTTCGGGTCCATTTGAAGTTTTTAGTACAGCTAAACGGCTTGGTGCTGAGAGTCTGAAC
>NZ_CAWPQZ010000402.1:0-247 GCF_963889785.1 Vibrio sp. S12_S33
TCAAACACTTCCCGAAAAGTGCCACTGGCGAGATAGTTGAGAAACTGAGATTTATCCGGTGTGTAGCTAGAAAACCCAAAGCCTTTCCACCCTAAATTCACCGTTTTTCTTAACCCCAGCTAACGCCGCGTTAAGTGGTGAGCAACGCGACCACAATCCTAAACCATTGCGCCCTAAACACAAAACTCAACCTAGAGCCGAAACTCCCAAGCGTTGGGAATCCGTCTTAAACGCCTAGTTAGCTGCT
>NZ_CAWPQZ010000403.1:0-247 GCF_963889785.1 Vibrio sp. S12_S33
CTTGAAAACGATCAATCTCAGGTTGTTCAAAAATCCATTTCGACCAAGCCAACTTGCCGAAAACACGGAACGAATTCTCAATGAAATCGTAGCTTTGACCTTAAAAACCCATCAAACACATAACGCCGCGTTAAGTGGTGAGCAACGCGACCACAATCCTAAACCATTGCGCCTTAAACACAAAACTCAACCTAGAACCGAAACTCCCAAGCGTTGGGAATCCGTCTTAAACGCCTAGTTAGCTGCT
>NZ_CAWPQZ010000404.1:0-247 GCF_963889785.1 Vibrio sp. S12_S33
AGCAGCTAACTAGGCGTTTAAGACGGATTCCCAACGCTTGGGAGTTTCGGCTCTAGGTTGAGTTTTGTGTTTAAGGCGCAATGGTTTAGGATTGTGGTCGCGTTGCTCACCACTTAACGCGGCGTTAAATGCTTTCAGATGTACGCGAAAATCTGAGTATGTGACCTTTAAATTTTTGCTCTAAATAATCGGTATTGTCTGGTCTTATGTGATCACTCGTAAATCCATATTCACTCATTTTCGCACT
>NZ_CAWPQZ010000405.1:0-247 GCF_963889785.1 Vibrio sp. S12_S33
CTTGAAAACGATCAATCTCAGGTTGTTCAAAAATCCATTTCGACCAAGCCAACTTGCCGAAAACACGGAACGAATTCTCAATGAAATCGTAGCTTTGACCTTAAAAACCCATCAAACACATAACGCCCAATTAAGGGGTGAACAACGCCACCACTCAACCTAACACATTGCACCATAAACACTAAATTTGAAGTAGAAGCAAAAATGCCAAGCGTTGAGAATCCCTCTTAAATTGCTTGTTAGCTGT
>NZ_CAWPQZ010000406.1:0-247 GCF_963889785.1 Vibrio sp. S12_S33
CCCAAGTGTTTCTCCAATATCAACGAGTATTGATGACTCTAAGTCGTGAATAATACATATGTCCTTCAAAGTGTTCTCCTTATTTCACAACACTAAAAATTTGAGTGTTTCATAACGCCCAATTAAGGTGTGAAGCACGCGAGCACGACACTTAATTCGACCACCGTAAACACTAAACTTAACCCAAACCAAAAATGCCAAGCGTGCTGAATCACTCTTAAATTGTTTGTTATGTGCATTCTTGCCA
>NZ_CAWPQZ010000407.1:0-247 GCF_963889785.1 Vibrio sp. S12_S33
ATTCACATAACAAGCAATTCAAGTGGATTCTCAACGCGTGGCAGTTTTACTATGCGTTGAGTAAAGTGTTTTATGGTGCAATGCAGTGGCTTGGCCAGTGCGTTGTTCACCACTTAATTGGGCGTTAGCTGGGGTTAAGAAAAACGGTGAATTTAGGGTGGAAAGGCTTTGGGTTTTCTAGCTACACACCGGACAAATCTCAGCTTCTCAACTATCTCGCCAGTGGCACTTTTCGGGAAGTGTTTGA
>NZ_CAWPQZ010000408.1:0-247 GCF_963889785.1 Vibrio sp. S12_S33
GGATCTGGTTTGTGTTGAGTTTTATCGGTTTCAAATCGCTTCAATTGAAATGCATTTTTGACTGATTCACTTGCTGAGGTTCAGCCCTGAAAATCTGGTGAAGCAAAAAATTTAGCGGTCGCTGAAAAGGCGCTTTCTTTGTTGTCGATTCTGTAAGTGGCTCTCTTTGGCTCAGATCGCTGTGAAATTTAGGTTTTGGTAAGCATCGTTTTTGTACGTAACTTATTAAAATTCCTTCGTTTCTACG
>NZ_CAWPQZ010000409.1:0-247 GCF_963889785.1 Vibrio sp. S12_S33
CCTGCATTCCCAAGTGTTTCTCCAATATCAACGAGTATTGATGACTCTAAGTCGTGAATAATACATATGTCCTTCAAAGTGTTCTCCTTATTTCACAACACTAAAAATTTGAGTGTTTCATAACGCCCAATTAAGTGGTGAACAACGCACTGGCCAAGCCGCCGCATTGCACCGTAAAACACTTTACCTAACGCATAGTAAAACTGCCACGCGTTGAGAATCCACTTGAATTGCTTGTTATGTGAAT
>NZ_CAWPQZ010000410.1:0-247 GCF_963889785.1 Vibrio sp. S12_S33
ACGTGACCCTACCAACGGGCGTGGAAGAAGGCGATACGGTGACGTTAACCATCACCAACCCAGATGGTAGCACCACGGAGCAAACCTACACCGTGACGGCGGCGGATCTTGCCAATGGCAGCGCCGATATCACCATTCCAAGCTTGACAGCGGAAGGTAACTACAGCATCACCAGCAGCATTACGGATGCCGCTGGCAACAGCAGTGGTGACAGTGCGCCAGTGACGTTTGATTTTGACGCCACCGT
>NZ_CAWPQZ010000411.1:0-247 GCF_963889785.1 Vibrio sp. S12_S33
GCAGCTAACTAGGCGTTTAAGACGGATTCCCAACGCTTGGGAGTTTCGGTTCTAGGTTGAGTTTTGTGTTTAAGGCACAATGGTTTAGGATTGTGGTCGCGTTGCTCACCACTTAACGCAGCGTTATATTTCTTTTTAGTTCAGTACGTTATAATGTTAAAAATTAAATCGAAAGCCGAAACGTGAATACGTCTCTCAGTGGTGGTCTCCTGAGACTGATGATGGCAGCCTCGATTTACTTTGCGTC
>NZ_CAWPQZ010000412.1:0-247 GCF_963889785.1 Vibrio sp. S12_S33
AGTGCGAAAATGAGTGAATATGGATTTACGAGTGATCACATAAGACCAGACAATACCGATTATTTAGAGCAAAAATTTAAAGGTCACATACTCAGATTTTCGCGTACATCTGAAAGCATTTAACGCCCAATTAAGTGGTGAACAACGCACTGGCCAAGCCGCCGCATTGCACCGTAAAACACTTTACCTAACGCATAGTAAAACTGCCACGCGTTGAGAATCCACTTGAATTGCTTGTTATGTGAAT
>NZ_CAWPQZ010000413.1:0-246 GCF_963889785.1 Vibrio sp. S12_S33
AGATAGGAAAGTATGATTCGACATGGAAACGGTAGTTTGTGTATGATTTTTGTTTGGCGACTAAACCATATCACTTACTACCGTTTTTTTGTTTTTAGTTCCCGCTAATCCGCGATGAACCTTTTTTCATCGGGATAAGCCAATGGCGATTGATGCCTTGCGAGCTCCATGCTTGAAGTAAACCTAGGGAGTAAAAGCCTTTGTCGAAGAGCGTTAAGCTGTTATCGGGGGTCGTTTCGATAAGCT
>NZ_CAWPQZ010000414.1:0-246 GCF_963889785.1 Vibrio sp. S12_S33
ACACTCAATGTTGTATCAAACTCA
The DNA here is from genome assembly GCF_963889785.1 of Vibrio sp. S12_S33. Classification (NCBI taxonomy): domain Bacteria; kingdom Pseudomonadati; phylum Pseudomonadota; class Gammaproteobacteria; order Vibrionales; family Vibrionaceae; genus Vibrio; species Vibrio sp. S12_S33. The sequence continues at coordinate 25 of NZ_CAWPQZ010000414.1, forward strand.
ATACGCGTAATATTTTGTGAAAGAAGGCGCTTCTCTTCATCAAACTTTGCGTAGTACTCCATATATTCTTCTTGCACGACTTCCTCCTGTGCAGTTAACGCCCAATTAAGTGGTGAACAACGCACTGGCCAAGCCGCTGCATTGCACCGTAAAACACTTTACTCAACGCATAGTAAAACTGCCACGCGTTGAGAATCCACTTGAATTGCTTGTTATGTGAAT
>NZ_CAWPQZ010000415.1:0-246 GCF_963889785.1 Vibrio sp. S12_S33
GCAGTTAACAAGCAATTTAAGAGGGATTCTCAACGCTTGGCATTTTTGCTTCGACTTCAATTTTAGTGTTTATGGCACAATGCTTTAGGTTGGGTGGAGGCGTTGTTCACCCCTTAATTGGGCGTTAGCTGGGGTTAAGACAAACGGTGAATTTAGGGTGGAAAGGCTTTCGGTTTTCTAGCTACACACCGGACAAATCTCAGCTTCTCAACTATCTCGCCAGTGGCACTTTTCGGGAAGTGTTTG
>NZ_CAWPQZ010000416.1:0-246 GCF_963889785.1 Vibrio sp. S12_S33
ATTCACATAACAAGCAATTCAAGTGGATTCTCAACGCGTGGCAGTTTTACTATGCGTCAGGTAAAGTGTTTTACGGTGCAATGCAGCGGCTTGGTCAGTGCGTTGTTCACCACTTAATTGGGCGTTATAACTACCGTCCGATTTGAACTCCCTCGAATTACTTTCCGAATTCTTTGCGCAGTTCGACTCCCATGACTAGTTTAGTACTGCATTGAAACCAGATGAGAGTACATATGTTTAAGTGTC
>NZ_CAWPQZ010000417.1:0-246 GCF_963889785.1 Vibrio sp. S12_S33
GACGCAAAGTAAATCGAGGCTGCCATCATCAGTCTCAGGAGACCACCACTGAGAGACGTATTCACGTTTCGGCTTTCGATTTAATTTTTAACATTATAACGTACTGAACTAAAAAGAAATATAACGCCCAATTAAGGGGTGAGCAACGCTACCACCCAACCTAACGCATTGTACCGTAACCACTAAATTTGAAGTAGAAGCAAAAGTGCCAAGCGTTGGGAATCCCTCTTAAATTGCTTGTTAGCA
>NZ_CAWPQZ010000418.1:0-246 GCF_963889785.1 Vibrio sp. S12_S33
AGCGGATTCGTCGAGAATAACCAATTTTTTCTGCCAATAACCAGCGATTTGATGGCGCGTTCCGCTCGGTTGTTGTCGATAGATAAATGCCCATCTTCAACATAGCGTATCAGCTTAGACCACTGACCCAAGGTGTACTTGATGGCTTTACCAAGAGGACTCGATTCGATGACTTTCTGCGTGGTTAACCAGTCATAGAAGTCATCCAACATCGGTTTAGCCTGCGCTTGTCTTTCTGTCCAACGC
>NZ_CAWPQZ010000419.1:0-245 GCF_963889785.1 Vibrio sp. S12_S33
CAGCTAACTAGGCGTTTAAGACGGATTCCCAACGCTTGGGAGTTTCGGCTCTAGGTTGAGTTTTGTGTTTAAGGCACAATGGTTTAGGATTGTGGTCGCGTTGCTCACCACTTAACGCGGCGTTATGCAACTCAGGTAAATTTAGGGGGTCAATCTTTTGGGATTTCTCCGGCCATTCGTTTTGAGCTGTCGGCAAATGAGCATTTTTACCCTCAAATTCGTGGTTAACTCAAACCGTAAAACAG
>NZ_CAWPQZ010000420.1:0-245 GCF_963889785.1 Vibrio sp. S12_S33
AAGGTTAGCATGGAAATAACTAATATTCGTCCTTTTTGCCGTCTTTCTTCCACCCCGTTAGATTACACTCAAACTTGAGTATCATTACCGTACATCCAACCTGTGATGACCGTCGTGTCATAACGCTGCATTAAGGTGCGAACAACGCTAAATCTCCAAACCCAAACCACTCCACCTTAAACACTAAAGCCAAATTTAAACTGAAGTCGCCAAGCGTTGTGAGTCACTCTTGAATGCCTTGTTAT
>NZ_CAWPQZ010000421.1:0-245 GCF_963889785.1 Vibrio sp. S12_S33
TCACATAACAAGCAATTCAAGTGGATTCTCAACGCGTGGCAGTTTTACTATGCGTTAGGTAAAGTGTTTTACGGTGCAATGCGGCGGCTTGGTCAGTGCGTTGTTCACCACTTAATTGGGCGTTATGCAACTCAGGTAAATTTAGGGGGTCAATCTTTTGGGATTTCTCCGGCCATTCGTTTTGAGCTGTCGGCAAATGAGCATTTTTACCCTCAAATTCGTGGTTAACTCAAACCGTAAAACAG
>NZ_CAWPQZ010000422.1:0-245 GCF_963889785.1 Vibrio sp. S12_S33
TGCCTAACAAATTGCTTAAGAGTGATTCGTAACGCGTGGCATTTTTACTATGCGGTGGCTTATGGTGATTAAGGCGCCGTGCGGTAGCTTTTGTATTGCGTTACTCACACCTTAGCAAGGCGTTATGTGTTGGATGAGTTTTTGAGGTTAATTCTACGATTTCATTGAGAATTCGTTTCGTGTTTTCGGCAGGTTGGCTTAGTCGAAATGGATTCTTGAACAACTTGAGATTGATCGTTTTCAAG
>NZ_CAWPQZ010000423.1:0-245 GCF_963889785.1 Vibrio sp. S12_S33
AGCAGCTAACTAGGCGTTTAAGACGGATTCCCAACGCTTGGGAGTTTCGGCTCTAGGTTGAGTTTTGTGTTTAGGGCGCAATGGTTTAGGATTGTGGTCGCGTTGCTCACCACTTAACGCGGCGTTATGTGTTTGATGGGTTTTTAAGGTCAACGCTACGATTTCATTGAGAATTCGTCCCGTGTTTTCGGCAAGTTGGCTTGGTCGAAATGGATGTTTGAACAACCTGAGATTGATCGTTTTCA
>NZ_CAWPQZ010000424.1:0-245 GCF_963889785.1 Vibrio sp. S12_S33
TGTTTTGGGAGAACCACCGCTCTTTTAAGTTTAACTTACTGATGATCTGGTGAAACTCCAGTGAAAAGAGCAAATTAGTAGGTGCGCATAGCCCAAATCACCTATAGCGCACTGAAATATAACAAACGACTATGGTGTCAATAACTATTTTTTAGCTGTATTTTCATCCCATATGACGCCATCTCGTAGCATCGAATTTAGGATAACTACCATCTTTCTAACACACGCGATAATGGCTACTTTTT
>NZ_CAWPQZ010000425.1:0-245 GCF_963889785.1 Vibrio sp. S12_S33
CCTGCATTCCCAAGTGTTTCTCCAATATCAACGAGTATTGATGACTCTAAGTCGTGAATAATACATATGTCCTTCAAAGTGTTCTCCTTATTTCACAACACTAAAAATTTGAGTGTTTCATAACGCCGCGTTAAGTGGTGAGCAACGCGACCACAATCCTAAACCATTGCGCCTTAAACACAAAACTCAACCTAGAATCGAAACTCCCAAGCGTTGGGAATCCGTCTTAAACGCCTAGTTAGCTG
>NZ_CAWPQZ010000426.1:0-244 GCF_963889785.1 Vibrio sp. S12_S33
AGCGTGGCCGAAAACAGTGACGGTCTTGACACTGTGGTGACCATTCCTGAGGGTGTGGAAGTGGGTGATACGGTGACGTTAACCATCACCAACCCCGATGGCAGTACGACGGTACAGACTCACGAAGTAACCTTATTAGAAACACTAACAGGCAGTGCGACGATCGTTATTCCGAGCCTGACGGATGAAGGTAACTACAGCCTTACCAGCAGTATCAGCGATGCGGCGGGTAACACCACCGCTG
>NZ_CAWPQZ010000427.1:0-244 GCF_963889785.1 Vibrio sp. S12_S33
GCTAACTAGGCGTTTAAGACGGATTCCCAACGCTTGGGAGTTTCGGCTCTAGGTTGAGTTTTGTGCTTAAGGCGCAATGGTTTAGGATTGTGGTCGCGTTGCTCACCACTTAACGCAGCGTTAGCTGTTTTCTGAAGTCTGACGGTTTATTGTGTCGGTAAGCGGATACATAGAATATATGGGGCGTTCATGGAAGGTGTTGTAGTCGAAAAAAGTAAGATGGGTGAGATTGTATATCTACACT
>NZ_CAWPQZ010000428.1:0-244 GCF_963889785.1 Vibrio sp. S12_S33
CACATAACAAGCAATTCAAGTGGATTCTCAACGCGTGGCAGTTTTACTATGCGTTGAGTAAAGTGTTTTATGGTGCAATGCAGTGGCTTGGCCAGTGCGTTGTTCACCACTTAATTGGGCGTTATGTGTTTGATGAGTTTTTAAGGTCAAAGCTACGATTTTATTGAGAATTTGTTCTGTATTTTCGGCAAGTTGGCTTGGTCGAAATGGATTCTTGAACAACCTGAGATTTATCGTTTTTAAG
>NZ_CAWPQZ010000429.1:0-244 GCF_963889785.1 Vibrio sp. S12_S33
ACATAACAATAAATTTAAGAGTGATTCACAACGCTTGGCGCCGTCACTTCAAGTCAGTTTAGTGTTTATGGCACAATGGTTTAGGTAGGGTGGTTAGCGTTGTTCACACCTTAATTTGGCGTTATGTTACTTAAAGTCATAAGGAATATTCGAGGAAAAATAAATGAAAAAATTGTTTTGGTGTTTTTTGCTTTCTGTAATTTCGATAGGCTCATTTGCTGCTGAGCATTATCAAACTGGGAAA
>NZ_CAWPQZ010000430.1:0-244 GCF_963889785.1 Vibrio sp. S12_S33
CGCCAGTGACGTTTGATTTTGACGCCACCGTGCCAACTGCGGTGCCAACACTCACCATCGCGGATGCCGCGGACGGCAGCGTGAGCGTGGCCGAGAACAGTGACGGCGTTGAAACCAACGTGACCCTACCAACGGGCGTGGAAGAAGGCGATACGGTGACGTTAACCATCACCAACCCAGATGGTAGCACCACGGAGCAAACCTACACCGTGACGGCGGCGGATCTTGCCAATGGCAGCGCCGA
>NZ_CAWPQZ010000431.1:0-244 GCF_963889785.1 Vibrio sp. S12_S33
GCTAACTAGGCGTTTAAGACGGATTCCCAACGCTTGGGAGTTTCGGCTCTAGGTTGAGTTTTGTGCTTAAGGCGCAATGGTTTAGGATTGTGGTCGCGTTGCTCACCACTTAACGCAGCGTTAGCTGGGGTTAAGACAAACGGTGAATTTAGGGTGGAAAGGCTTTCGGTTTTCTAGCTACACACCGGACAAATCTCAGCTTCTCAACTATCTCGCCAGTGGCACTTTTCGGGAAGTGTTTGAA
>NZ_CAWPQZ010000432.1:0-243 GCF_963889785.1 Vibrio sp. S12_S33
TGGGCCATTTAAATTTGGCTTTTTCGAGCCGTTTGTACCACAGGGCAAAACCCGTTTTATCCCAATACAACACTTTGACTTTGTCGCGTTGTTTATTGGTAAATAGGAACAGTGCACCCGTGCCGAGCGGCAAATCGGTTTCGGACTCGATAATCGCCGCCAGGCCATTGATAGACTTTCTAAAATCCACGAACTCCCGATACAGGTAAACATTCGGGGCGCTCAACATTCGTTTCATGACAG
>NZ_CAWPQZ010000433.1:0-243 GCF_963889785.1 Vibrio sp. S12_S33
TCAAACACTTCCCGAAAAGTGCCACTGGCGAGATAGTTGAGAAGCTGAGATTTGTCCGGTGTGTAGCTAGAAAACCGAAAGCCTTTCCACCCTAAATTCACCGTTTGTCTTAACCCCAGCTAACGCCGCGTTAAGTGGTGAGCAACGCGACCACAATCCTAAACCATTGCGCCTTAAACACAAAACTCAACCTAGAACCGAAACTCCCAAGCGTTGGGAATCCGTCTTAAACGCCTAGTTAGC
>NZ_CAWPQZ010000434.1:0-243 GCF_963889785.1 Vibrio sp. S12_S33
CTGACGAAGGTATGTACAGCGTCACCAGCAGCATCAGTGATGCGGCGGGTAACACCACCGCTGAAAGTACGCCAGTGACGTTCGACCTTGACACCACCGTACCGGGTGATACCGATGGTGATGGCGTGAGCGATACCGCGCCAACGTTAACCATTGCCGATGCGGCGGACGGCAGCGTCAGCGTGGCCGAGAACAGTGATGGTTTTGAAACCAATGTCACGCTTCCAACGGGTGTGGAAGAAG
>NZ_CAWPQZ010000435.1:0-242 GCF_963889785.1 Vibrio sp. S12_S33
TAACTAGGCGTTTAAGACGGATTCCCAACGCTTGGGAGTTTCGGCTCTAGGTTGAGTTTTGTGTTTAAGGCGCAATGGTTTAGGATTGTGGTCGCGTTGCTCACCACTTAACGCAGCGTTATGTGTTTGATGAGTTTTTAGGGTTAACTCTACGATTTCATTGAGAATTCGTTCTGTGTTTTCGGCAAGTTGGCTTGGTCGAAATGGATTCTTGAATAATCTGAGATTGATCGTTTTCAAGG
>NZ_CAWPQZ010000436.1:0-240 GCF_963889785.1 Vibrio sp. S12_S33
AGCGCTGCGAGGCGTTGAGCTAACCAATACTAATTGCCCGTGAGGCTTAACCATACAACACCGAAGGGGTTTTGTGGACTCAATAGAAGAACATTGAATGTGAAGAACGAAGACAGCTTTCCGAATTAAAGAATTTGCTTGGCGACCATAGCGTTGCGGACCCACCTGACTCCATGCCGAACTCAGAAGTGAAACGCAATAGCGCCGATGGTAGTGTGGGGCTTCCCCATGTGAGAGTAG
>NZ_CAWPQZ010000437.1:0-239 GCF_963889785.1 Vibrio sp. S12_S33
GCGCAGTGATGTCTTTTGCGACAACTCTATTTCACAACTCCAGTCTTCATAAGCATACATACCTGAAACCAGACTTACTTTAATTGATATGTACATACTTTCCTCATTTGCCTAACGCCCAATTAAGTGGTGAACAACGCACTGACCAAGCCGCTGCATTGCACCGTAAAACACTTTACCTGACGCATAGTAAAACTGCCACGCGTTGAGAATCCACTTGAATTGCTTGTTATGTGAAT
>NZ_CAWPQZ010000438.1:0-239 GCF_963889785.1 Vibrio sp. S12_S33
CATTGCGTAGAAGTTTTGGAGTTGCCTCGGTATTGCACCTGGTGACGCGTAGGGAAGCCCCACTATTAGGCGCATGATGTGGGCTAAGGCTCCATTGAAGCTAAGTTGGTACGGCAAGTAGTCTCCATTCAACGTATTACACATCTGCACCATTTGATATCTGATTAAGTTGTATGTCAGTAGTATTCCCCAGAGCTCTTGTCTCACGAGCTCTGGGAGTCGGCTTCGCAGTGTAAGGC
>NZ_CAWPQZ010000439.1:0-238 GCF_963889785.1 Vibrio sp. S12_S33
TTCCCGAAAAGTGCCACTGGCGAGATAGTTAAGAAACTGAGAATTATCCGGTGTGTAGCTAGAAAACCCAAAGCCTTTCCACCCCAAATTCACCGTTTTTCTTAACCCCAGCTAACGCCCAATTAAGTGGTGAACAACGCACTGACCAAGCCGCTGCATTGCACCATAAAACACTTTACCTAACGCATAGTAAAACTGCCACGCGTTGAGAATCCACTTGAATTGCTTGTTATGTGAA
>NZ_CAWPQZ010000440.1:0-237 GCF_963889785.1 Vibrio sp. S12_S33
CTTCCACACCCGTTGGAAGCGTGACATTGGTTTCAAAACCATCACTGTTCTCGGCCACGCTGACGCTGCCGTCCGCCGCATCGGCAATGGTTAACGTTGGCGCGGTATCGCTCACGCCATCACCGTCAGTATCACCTGGAATGGTGGTGTCTAAATCAAACGTCACTGGCGCGCTTTCAGCGGTGGTGTTACCCGCCGCATCACTGATACTGCTGGTAAGGCTGTAGGCGCCTTCAT
>NZ_CAWPQZ010000441.1:0-237 GCF_963889785.1 Vibrio sp. S12_S33
CATGTGTTAGGCCTGCCGCCAGCGTTCAATCTGAGCCATGATCAAACTCTTCAATTAAAGTTTTGTTGGTCCTAAGACCGGCTCAATGAATACTGACTTCAAAACTGTTTTTACTCGAAAGTAAAAAGTAATTTTAAAGCTATTGTTGTTCCAACAGAACAACAATGAATTGACTGTGCCAAAATCAAGTAAACTTGATTCTGATTGGTCACTCAGTTCATTGATAAATCTTTTTCG
>NZ_CAWPQZ010000442.1:0-237 GCF_963889785.1 Vibrio sp. S12_S33
ACTTAGCAAAGAAGAAATGACCGAGAAAATCACCATTTCTGAGATCGGTAATTAGCAAAGAATTCTATCGAAAAAGCCAACGACAAAGCACACGAAACAAATTTAAGAATGCATAAATTTCAACACCAAAGAAGCCGCACCAACGAACTTAACAAACACAACACTTCCCGTAAGCAGACTTCGTTAAGTTCAAACACTTTCCAAAAAGTGCCACTGGCGAGATAGTTGAGAAGCTGA
>NZ_CAWPQZ010000443.1:0-237 GCF_963889785.1 Vibrio sp. S12_S33
TCACCGTATCACCCACTTCCACACCCGTTGGAATACTTACCACCGTTTCAACGCCGTCATTGTTCTCTGCCACGCTCACGCTGCCGTCCGCTGCATCCGCGATAGTAAGCGTTGGCGCCGCAGTTGGTGCGGTGGCGTCAAAATCAAACGTCACTGGCGCACTCTCACCACTGCTGTTGCCAGCGGCATCCGTAATGCTGCTGGTGATGCTGTAATTACCTTCCGCTGTCAAGCTTG
>NZ_CAWPQZ010000444.1:0-237 GCF_963889785.1 Vibrio sp. S12_S33
CAATTCTATCGTAATGTATACCCTTAAAATTCAGTACCCACTCCACCCTTTCAGAGCTATTCGAGCCTTTTGCGCCATACAGCGAAACTTCCATATATCCTCCCGAAAAGCATAACGCCCAATTAAGTGGTGAACAACGCACTGACCAAGCCGCTGCATTGCACCATAAAACACTTTACCTAACGCATAGTAAAACTGCCACGCGTTGAGAATCCACTTGAATTGCTTGTTATGTGA
>NZ_CAWPQZ010000445.1:0-236 GCF_963889785.1 Vibrio sp. S12_S33
ACTTTATCGCCAAGAATCCCTGTTTACCCAGTCAGGTATCGAGCTATCGAGAACCACCATGGCAAGGTGGGTAATTCAGGTTAGTGAAAAGTTCAAACCGCTTTATCAGGCACTGAAGACTCACTTATTCGAACAAGTGGTGGTTCAGGCCGATGAAACGCCGCTCAATGTGCTTAAGGAAGACAAGCAATGTTATATGTGGTTGTACTGCTCGGGAGCCGACTCCCCTGAAGCTA
>NZ_CAWPQZ010000446.1:0-236 GCF_963889785.1 Vibrio sp. S12_S33
ACCCACACATTCTCTTAACAGTACGAATCATGCTTTTACTCGTTTCTAGTTGCATTAACAGTAGCTCCAACGTTAATTAGCCAGTTATCACTAACCCACAGATTAAAATACATAACGCCCAATTAAGGGGTGAGCAACGCTACCGCCCAACTTAAAGCATTGTACCGTAAACACTAAAATTGAAGTAGAAGAAAAAATGCCAAGCGTTGGGAATCCCTCTTAAATTGTTTGTTAAA
>NZ_CAWPQZ010000447.1:0-235 GCF_963889785.1 Vibrio sp. S12_S33
CTTCTCAACTATCTCGCCAGTGGCACTTTTCGGGAAGTGTTTGAACTTAACGAAGTCTGCTTACGGGAAGTGTTGTGTTTGTTAAGTTCGGTGACGCGGTTTCTTTGGTGTTGAAATTCATGAATGCCTAAATTCGTTTCGTGTGCTTTGTCGTTGGCTTTTTCGATAGAATTCTTTGCAAATTACCGAGCTCAGGAATGGTGATTTATTCGGCCATTTCTTCTTTGCCAAGCGC
>NZ_CAWPQZ010000448.1:0-235 GCF_963889785.1 Vibrio sp. S12_S33
ATTGCACCGTAAAACACTTTACCTAACGCATAGTAAAACTGCCACGCGTTGAGAATCCACTTGAATTGCTTGTTATGTGAATTTTACCGTGAATTCAAAGTAAACCACCGTAGAAACGAAGGAATTTTAATAAGTTACGTACAAAAACGATGCTTACCAAAACCTAAATTTCACAGCGATCTGAGCCAAAGAGAGCCACTTACAGAATCGACAACAAAGAAAGCGCCTTTTCAGC
>NZ_CAWPQZ010000449.1:0-232 GCF_963889785.1 Vibrio sp. S12_S33
CGCATTTCGTGGATTGGGTTTTAATTTCACAGCTGTCCGTTTTACTTTGCCGTTTGAAAGCAATAATGTGTTCCAAATTAGGCATTTTGGCGTAATTTGCTAGCTAAAGTGCAGCAGCTAACTAGGCGTTTAAGACGGATTCCCAACGCTTGGGAGTTTCGATTCTAGGTTGAGTTTTGTGTTTAAGGCGCAATGGTTTAGGATTGTGGTCGCGTTGCTCACCACTTAACGC
>NZ_CAWPQZ010000450.1:0-232 GCF_963889785.1 Vibrio sp. S12_S33
TAACAAACAATTCAAGTGGATTCTCAACGCGTGGCAGTTTTACTATGCGTTGAGTAAAGTGTTTTATGGTGCAATGCAGCGGCTTGGCCAGTGCGTTGTTCACCACTTAATTGGGCGTTATGTGAATCCAAGGGATTTGAGTATATGAAGAAGTTTTTAGCAATATTTGTGGCAGCTTTGTGCCTGATTTCAGTTGGTGCGCAAGCCAATGACCACAAATTGAAACAGGCAT
>NZ_CAWPQZ010000451.1:0-230 GCF_963889785.1 Vibrio sp. S12_S33
GATCAATCTCAGGTTGTTCAAGAATCCAGTTCGACCAAACCAACCTGCCGAAAACACGGAACGAATTATCAATGAAATCGTAGCTTTGACCTTAAAAACTCATCAAACACATAACGCCGCGTTAAGTGGTGAGCAACGCGACCACAATCCTAAACCATTGCGCCTTAAACACAAAACTCAACCTAGAATCGAAACTCCCAAGCGTTGGGAATCCGTCTTAAACGCCTAGT
>NZ_CAWPQZ010000452.1:0-230 GCF_963889785.1 Vibrio sp. S12_S33
TAGGCCTGCCGCCAGCGTTCAATCTGAGCCATGATCAAACTCTTCAATTAAAGTTTTGTTGGTCCTAAGACCGGCTCAATGAATACTGACTTCAAAACTGCTCTTACTCGAAAGTAAAAAGTAATTTTAAAGCTATTGTTGTTCCAACAGAACAACAATGAATTGACTGTGCCAAAATCAAGTAAACTTGATTCTGATTGGTCACTCAGTTCATTGATAAATCTTTTTCG
>NZ_CAWPQZ010000453.1:0-229 GCF_963889785.1 Vibrio sp. S12_S33
AAGGTTATGCCAAAGTTACTGCGAAGTTTACCTGGCGTTGAGATCGAGACGATAGGCTTTGATGAAGATCATCTGCATATGATGATGCTTATCCCACCGAAATACAGTATTTCAGACGTCATGGGTAAACTAAAAAGCCAATCGTCGCACCACATGCGAAAAACGTTCAGTTGGCTAAGTAAGGTTTACTGGAAAGAGAACATTGTTTGGTCGCCAGGTTACTTTGTCA
>NZ_CAWPQZ010000454.1:0-229 GCF_963889785.1 Vibrio sp. S12_S33
TAAGACGGATTCCCAACGCTTGGGAGTTTCGATTCTAGGTTGAGTTTTGTGTTTAAGGCGCAATGGTTTAGGATTGTGGTCGCGTTGCTCACCACTTAACGCGGCGTTATGTGTTTGGTCAGTTTTTAGGGTCCAAGCTATGATTTCATTGAGAATTCGTTCCGTGTTTTCGGCAAGTTGGCTTGGTCGAAATGGATCTTTGAACAACCTGATATTGATCGTTTTTAAG
>NZ_CAWPQZ010000455.1:0-224 GCF_963889785.1 Vibrio sp. S12_S33
CTTGAAAACGATCAATCTCAAGTTGTTCAAGAATCCATTTCGACTAAGCCAACCTGCCGAAAACACGAAACGAATTCTCAATGAAATCGTAGAATTAACCTCAAAAACTCATCCAACACATAACGCCGCGTTAAGTGGTGAGCAACGCGACCACAATCCTAAACCATTGCGCCTTAAACACAAAACTCAACCTAGAATCGAAACTCCCAAGCGTTGGGAATCCG
>NZ_CAWPQZ010000456.1:0-223 GCF_963889785.1 Vibrio sp. S12_S33
AAAGGTTTAGCGGTTGCTGAAAGTGCGCTTTCTTTGTTGTTGATTCTGTAAGTGGCTTTCTTCGGCTAAGATCGCTGTGAAATTTAGGTTTTGGTCAGCATCGTTTTTGTACGTAACTTATTCAAATCTCTTCATTTCTACGGTGGTTTACTTTGAATTCACGGTAAAATTCACATAACAAGCAATTCAAGTGGATTCTCAACGCGTGGCAGTTTTACTATGC
>NZ_CAWPQZ010000457.1:0-223 GCF_963889785.1 Vibrio sp. S12_S33
GTCACCGTATCACCCACTTCCACACCCGTTGGAATACTCACCACCGTTTCAACACCGTCATTGTTCTCTGCCACGCTCACGCTGCCGTCCGCTGCGTCCGCGATGGTAAGTGTTGGCGCCGCAGTTGGTACGGTGGCATCAAAATCAAACGTCACTGGCGCACTGTCACCACTGCTGTTGCCAGCGGCATCCGTAATGCTGCTGGTGATGCTGTAGTTACCTT
>NZ_CAWPQZ010000458.1:0-222 GCF_963889785.1 Vibrio sp. S12_S33
ATTCACATAACAAGCAATTCAAGTGGATTCTCAACGCGTGGCAGTTTTACTATGCGTCAGGTAAAGTGTTTTACGGTGTTATGCAGCGGCTTGGCCAGTGCGTTGTTCACCACTTAATTGGGCGTTATGAGCAACATGGAGCGTTTGGTAGAAAAGGATTATCTCAATGATTGGTAGTATGTTTCGTAAATTTTGTCTTTTAGTATTAGTTCTCGCTGCTTT
>NZ_CAWPQZ010000459.1:0-221 GCF_963889785.1 Vibrio sp. S12_S33
GCGCTATTGCGTTTCACTTCTGAGTTCGGCATGGAGTCAGGTGGGTCCGCAACGCTATGGTCGCCAAGCAAATTCTTAAATTCGGAAAGCTGTCTTCGTTCTTCACATTCAATGTTCTTCTATTGAGCCCACAAAACCCCTTCGGTGTTGTATGGTTAAGCCTCACGGGCAATTAGTATTGGTTAGCTCAACGCCTCGCAGCGCTTACACACCCAACCTAT
>NZ_CAWPQZ010000460.1:0-220 GCF_963889785.1 Vibrio sp. S12_S33
AGCAGCTAACTAGGCGTTTAAGACGGATTCCCAACGCTTGGGAGTTTCGGCTCTAGGTTGAGTTTTGTGTTTAAGGCACAATGGTTTAGGATTGTGGTCGCGTTGCTCACCACTTAACGCAGCGTTATGTGTTGGATGAGTTTTTAGGGTTAACTCGACGATTTCATTGAGAATTCGTTCCGTGTTTTCGGCAAGTTAGCTTGGTCGAAATGGATTCTTG
>NZ_CAWPQZ010000461.1:0-220 GCF_963889785.1 Vibrio sp. S12_S33
TGCAGATAAAGGCTATATCAGTAAAGCGCTAACAGCAGACTTGAAAAAGGATGGTATTAGCCTAATAACGACTCACCGAAAGAACATGAAACCGAAGGTATTAGCGGCTTGGGACAGAGCAATGTTGTCTAAGCGGTTCATCATTGAAACCATCAACGACCAACTAAAGAATATTTCTCAGATAGAGCATTCTAGACACAGGAGTCTGCATGGATTCATG
>NZ_CAWPQZ010000462.1:0-220 GCF_963889785.1 Vibrio sp. S12_S33
TTACCACCGTTTCAACGCCGTCACTGTTCTCTGCCACGCTCACGCTGCCGTCCGCGGCATCCGCGATGGTAAGTGTTGGCGCCGCAGTTGGTACGGTGGCATCAAAATCAAACGTCACTGGCGCACTCTCACCACTGCTGTTGCCAGCGGCATCCGTAATGCTGCTGGTGATGCTGTAGTTACCTTCCGCTGTCAAGCTTGGAATGGTGATGTCGGCGCT
>NZ_CAWPQZ010000463.1:0-220 GCF_963889785.1 Vibrio sp. S12_S33
AGTGCGAACATCACCATCCCAAGCTTGGCGGCGGAAGGTGACTACAGCGTGACGGCGCAGATCAGCGACGCGGCGGGCAACAGCAGTGGTGAAAGTGCGCCAGTGACGTTTGATTTTGACGCCACCGCACCAACTGCGGCGCCAACACTTACCATCGCGGATGCCGCGGACGGCAGCGTGAGCGTGGCAGAGAACAGTGACGGCGTAGAAACCAACGTGA
>NZ_CAWPQZ010000464.1:0-220 GCF_963889785.1 Vibrio sp. S12_S33
TTACCACCGTTTCAACGCCGTCACTGTTCTCTGCCACGCTCACGCTGCCGTCCGCGGCGTCCGCGATGGTGAGTGTTGGCGCCGCAGTTGGTGCGGTGGCGTCAAAATCAAACGTCACTGGCGCACTGTCACCACTGCTGTTGCCAGCGGCATCCGTAATGCTGCTGGTGATGCTGTAATTACCTTCCGCTGTCAAGCTTGGAATGGTGATGTCGGCGCT
>NZ_CAWPQZ010000465.1:0-218 GCF_963889785.1 Vibrio sp. S12_S33
AGTAAGCTTTCCCAAGAACACTTGAATGTGTTTGGTATCAACACGTAAACGTATTGATATTGAGAACTTTTATTTGATAACAACAAATCACGTTGTTATCAGTCAGCTTTCCAAATTGTTAAAGAGCAAGATTTTCTGATGAAAACCATTTTTAAGAACACTTAAACAAATGTGCTTAAAGATGGTGGAGCTATGCGGGATCGAACCGCAGACCTCCT
>NZ_CAWPQZ010000466.1:0-218 GCF_963889785.1 Vibrio sp. S12_S33
CGATTAAAACTGGCTTCGGTCGAAGAGCGTTGGACAGAAAGACAAGCGCAGGCTAAACCGATGTTGGATGACTTCTATGACTGGTTAACCACGCAGAAAGTCATCGAATCGAGTCCTCTTGGTAAAGCCATCAAGTACACCTTGGGTCAGTGGCCTAAGCTGATACGCTATGTTGAAGATGGGCATTTATCTATCGACAACAACCGAGCGGAACGCGC
>NZ_CAWPQZ010000467.1:0-218 GCF_963889785.1 Vibrio sp. S12_S33
ACTTCCAAACCAGATTAAGTAATTGAACTGGTTGGTTTGTTTGACGCTGAAAGTCATTAGAAAGTGATTCATTCCTTTGGGAATAACACTCGCTCTTTAACAATTTGGAAAGCTGACTGATAACAACATGATTTGTTGTTATCAAATAAAAGTTCTCAATATCAATACGTTTACGTATTGATACCAAACACATTCAAGTGTTCTTGGGAAAGCTTACT
>NZ_CAWPQZ010000468.1:0-217 GCF_963889785.1 Vibrio sp. S12_S33
ACCAGCAGTATCAGCGATGCGGCGGGTAACACCACCGCTGAAAGCGCGCCAGTGACGTTTGATTTAGACACCACCATTCCGGGTGATACCGACGGTGATGGCGTGAGCGATACCGCGCCAACGTTAACCATTGCCGATGCGGCGGACGGCAGCGTCAGCGTGGCCGAGAACAGTGATGGTTTTGAAACCAATGTCACGCTTCCAACGGGTGTGGAAG
>NZ_CAWPQZ010000469.1:0-216 GCF_963889785.1 Vibrio sp. S12_S33
CTGGGTTGGTGATGGTTAACGTCACCGTATCGCCCTCTTCCACACCCGTTGGTAGGGTCACGTTGGTTTCAACGCCGTCACTGTTCTCTGCCACGCTCACGCTGCCGTCCGCGGCATCCGCGATGGTGAGTGTTGGCACCGCAGTTGGCACGGTGGCGTCAAAATCAAACGTCACTGGCGCACTATCACCACTGCTGTTGCCCGCCGCGTCGCTGA
>NZ_CAWPQZ010000470.1:0-215 GCF_963889785.1 Vibrio sp. S12_S33
CCTGCAACTTCTGGTAATGTTACATCGAAAAACTCTTTGATGGCTGAAGTAAATGCTTGCTTGGAGGGGAAGTAAATATTATTCAATACATGCTCATTCATCACTTTCCATAACCGCTCGATTGGATTTAAATTTGGACTGTAAGGTGGTAAGTAATTAAGCTCGATATTGAGCACTTTTACCGCATTTTTCACCAGCCTTGACTGATGATAGGC
>NZ_CAWPQZ010000471.1:0-214 GCF_963889785.1 Vibrio sp. S12_S33
TCAATGTGCTTAAGGAAGACAAGCAATGTTATATGTGGTTGTACTGCTCGGGAGCCGACTCCCCTGAAGCTAAACTCCCTGACATGAAAAATATCGTCTTGTTCGACTATCAAAACAGCCGCGCGAGAGCATGCCCCGTGAACTTTTTGGGCGATTACTCAGGCTATCTACAAAGTGATGGTTACGCGGCTTATGACGGATTAACCAACGTGGC
>NZ_CAWPQZ010000472.1:0-214 GCF_963889785.1 Vibrio sp. S12_S33
TACAGCATCACCAGCAGCATTACGGATGCCGCTGGCAACAGCAGTGGTGACAGTGCGCCAGTGACGTTTGATTTTGACGCCACCGTGCCAACTGCGGCGCCAACGCTTACTATCGCGGATGCAGCGGACGGCAGCGTGAGCGTGGCAGAGAACAATGACGGCGTTGAAACGGTGGTAAGTATTCCAACGGGTGTGGAAGTGGGTGATACGGTGA
>NZ_CAWPQZ010000473.1:0-212 GCF_963889785.1 Vibrio sp. S12_S33
GGTTGCTGAAAGTGCGCTTTCTTTGTTGTTGATTCTGTAAGTGGCTTTCTTCGGCTAAGATCGCTGTGAAATTTAGGTTTTGGTCAGCATCGTTTTTGTACGTAACTTATTCAAATATCTTCATTTCTACGGTGGTTTACTTTGAATTCACGGTAAAATTCACATAACAAGCAATTCAAGTGGATTCTCAACGCGTGGCAGTTTTACTATGC
>NZ_CAWPQZ010000474.1:0-212 GCF_963889785.1 Vibrio sp. S12_S33
TACCATCGCGGATGCCGCGGACGGCAGCGTGAGCGTGGCCGAGAACAGTGACGGCGTTGAAACCAACGTGACCCTACCAACGGGCGTGGAAGAAGGCGATACCATCACCTTAACCATCACCAACCCAGATGGTAGCACCACGGAGCAAACCTACACCGTGACGGCGGCGGACCTTGCCAATGGCAGCGCCGACATCACCATTCCAAGCTTGA
>NZ_CAWPQZ010000475.1:0-211 GCF_963889785.1 Vibrio sp. S12_S33
TGGTGGGTCTGAGTGGACTTGAACCACCGACCTCTCGCTTATCAGGCGAACGCTCTAACCACCTGAGCTACAGACCCAGCATCGTCTCTAAAACTGTATAAACCATCAATCTGTGTGGACACTCATCAGTGTAATCATCGTATAAGGAGGTGATCCAGCGCCAGGTTCCCCTAGCGCTACCTTGTTACGACTTCACCCCAGTCATGAACCA
>NZ_CAWPQZ010000476.1:0-211 GCF_963889785.1 Vibrio sp. S12_S33
TGGTTCATGACTGGGGTGAAGTCGTAACAAGGTAGCGCTAGGGGAACCTGGCGCTGGATCACCTCCTTATACGATGATTACACAGATGAGTGTCCACACAGATTGATGGTTTATACAGTTTTAGAGACGATGCTGGGTCTGTAGCTCAGGTGGTTAGAGCGTTCGCCTGATAAGCGAGAGGTCGGTGGTTCAAGTCCACTCAGACCCACCA
>NZ_CAWPQZ010000477.1:0-211 GCF_963889785.1 Vibrio sp. S12_S33
CATCGTTTTTGTACGTAACTTATTCAAATTCCTTCGTTTCTACGGTGGTTTACTTTGAATTCACGGTAAAATTCACATAACAAGCAATTCAAGTGGATTCTCAACGCGTGGCAGTTTTACTATGCGTCAGGTAAAGTGTTTTACGGTGCAATGCAGCGACTTGGTCAGTGCGTTGTTCACCACTTAATTGGGCGTTATGTGTTTGATGAGT
>NZ_CAWPQZ010000478.1:0-211 GCF_963889785.1 Vibrio sp. S12_S33
ATGAGGCAGAATGTGAAGCGGCGAAAGCGGAAGATGAGGTTATCACCACCACAACGACGACCATTAAACGTCGTGGTAAACGTCAACCGCTTTATCAGGCACTGAAGACTCACTTACTCGAACAAGTTGTGGTTCAGGCCGATGAAACGCCGCTCAATGTGCTTAAGGAAGACAAGCAATGTTATATGTGGTTGTACTGCTCGGGAGCCGA
>NZ_CAWPQZ010000479.1:0-211 GCF_963889785.1 Vibrio sp. S12_S33
TGGTTCATGACTGGGGTGAAGTCGTAACAAGGTAGCGCTAGGGGAACCTGGCGCTGGATCACCTCCTTATACGATGATTACACTGATGAGTGTCCACACAGATTGATGGTTTATACAGTTTTAGAGAAAGAATGTTCCCAAACATTCGCAACTTAGTGTCCCGTTCGTCTAGAGGCCTAGGACACCGCCCTTTCACGGCGGTAACAGGGGT
>NZ_CAWPQZ010000480.1:0-210 GCF_963889785.1 Vibrio sp. S12_S33
AAAAAGAAAAATCGCCGCTGGCTTTGGTATGCTTGGTAGCCTCGCTATAAGCGCATCATTGCTCACGCATTTGGTAGCCGTAATACGGATGCTCTGCGCTCGTTGCTCGCTTTGCTCAAGCCGTTTGATATCAGCTTTTTTTACCGATGACTTCAGCGTTTACACAAAAGAATGACCAAGGGAAAAGCATGTTGTGGGCAAAAGGTTCAC
>NZ_CAWPQZ010000481.1:0-210 GCF_963889785.1 Vibrio sp. S12_S33
AAAAAGAAAAATCGCCGCTGGCTTTGGTATGCTTGGTAGCCTCGCTATAAGCGCATCATTGCTCACGCATTTGGTAGCTGTAGTACGGATGCTCTGCGCTCGTTGCTCGCTTTGCTCAAGCCGTTTGGTATCAGCTTCTTTTTTACCGATGACTTCAGCGTTTACACAAAAGAATGACCAAGGGAAAAGCATGTTGTGGGCAAAAGGTTC
>NZ_CAWPQZ010000482.1:0-210 GCF_963889785.1 Vibrio sp. S12_S33
GAACCTTTTGCCCACAACATGCTTTTCCCTTGGTCATTCTTTTGTGTAAACGCTGAAGTCATCGGTAAAAAAGAAGCTGATACCAAACGGCTTGAGCAAAGCGAGCAACGAGCGCAGAGCATCCGTATTACGGCTACCAAATGCGTGAGCAATGATGCGCTTATAGCGAGGCTACCAAGCATACCAAAGCCAGCGGCGATTTTTCTTTTT
>NZ_CAWPQZ010000483.1:0-209 GCF_963889785.1 Vibrio sp. S12_S33
GCAAAAGACTTGGGTATAGAACACCACTGGAGTATATTCATGCGCATCTGTAAAAAATGTCGCACTTCAAACTTGATACTAAGTGAATTTTACCGTGAATTCAAAGTAAACCACCGTAGAAATGAAGAGATTTGAATAAGTTACGTACAAAAATGATGCTTACCGAAACCTAAATTTCACAGCGATCTTAGCCAAAGAGAGCCACTTAC
>NZ_CAWPQZ010000484.1:0-209 GCF_963889785.1 Vibrio sp. S12_S33
TCTTCCACACCCGTTGGTAGGGTCACGTTGGTTTCTACGCCGTCACTGTTCTCTGCCACGCTCACGCTGCCGTCCGCGGCATCCGCGATGGTAAGTGTTGGCGCCGCAGTTGGCACGGTGGCGTCAAAATCAAACGTCACTGGCGCACTTTCACCACTGCTGTTGCCCGCCGCGTCGCTGATCTGCGCCGTCACGCTGTAGTCACCTTC
>NZ_CAWPQZ010000485.1:0-208 GCF_963889785.1 Vibrio sp. S12_S33
TCCGTTTTACTTTGCCGTTTGAAAGCAATAATGTGTTTAAAAATAGGCATTTTGGCGTAATTTGCTAGCGAAAGTGCAGCAGCTAACTAGGCGTTTAAGACGGATTCCCAACGCTTGGGAGTTTCGGCTCTAGGTTGAGTTTTGTGCTTAAGGCGCAATGGTTTAGGATTGTGGTCGCGTTGCTCACCACTTAACGCAGCGTTAGCTG
>NZ_CAWPQZ010000486.1:0-208 GCF_963889785.1 Vibrio sp. S12_S33
ATGGTTTTGAAACCAATGTCACGCTTCCAACGGGTGTGGAAGAAGGGGATACGGTGACGTTAACCATCACCAACCCAGATGGTAGCACCACGGAGCAAACCTACACCGTGACGGCGGCGGACCTTGCTAATGGCAGCGCGGACATCACCATTCCAAGCTTGACGGACGAGGGTGCTTACAGCGTCACCAGCAGTATCAGTGATGCAGC
>NZ_CAWPQZ010000487.1:0-206 GCF_963889785.1 Vibrio sp. S12_S33
TTCGATTTTGCCGGACTCAATTTTGAAAACTTACCGCAGTAAGCTTTCCCAAGAACACTTGAATGTGTTTGGTATCAATACGTAAACGTATTGATATTGAGAACTTTTATTTGATAACAACAAATCACGTTGTTATCAGTCAGCTTTCCAAATTGTTAAAGAGCGAGTGTTATTCCCAAAGGAATGAATCACTTTCTAATGACTTT
>NZ_CAWPQZ010000488.1:0-206 GCF_963889785.1 Vibrio sp. S12_S33
TAACGCCCAATTAAGGGGTGAACAACGCCTCCACCCAACCTAAAGCATTGTGCCATAAACACTAAAATTGAAGTCGAAGCAAAAATGCCAAGCGTTGAGAATCCCTCTTAAATTGCTTGTTAACTGCACTTTTTCGCAATAACTAAACCATGATTACTACTACCAAGCAATGATGGTTCTGCACATGTAGAAAGGTGATACTTCAA
>NZ_CAWPQZ010000489.1:0-206 GCF_963889785.1 Vibrio sp. S12_S33
GTAAACTAAAAAGCCAATCGTCGCACCACATGCGAAAAACGTTCAGTTGGCTAAGTAAGGTTTACTGGAAAGAGAACATTGTTTGGTCGCCAGGTTACTTTGTCAGTAGCGTAGGCGTGAATGAACAGGTTATAGCGAATTACGTTAGGCATCAGGGCGAAAAGGATTCTGGTCAACTCCGCATGGAGTTGTAACAGTAAGTACCC
>NZ_CAWPQZ010000490.1:0-206 GCF_963889785.1 Vibrio sp. S12_S33
TGGCGAGATAATTGAGAAGCTGAGATTTGTCCGGTGTGTAGCTAGAAAACCGAAAGCCTTTCCACCCTAAATTCACAGCTTTTCTTAACCCCAGCTAACGCCCAATTAAGTGGTGAACAACGCACTGACCAAGCCGCTGCATTGCACCGTAAAACACTTTACCTGACGCATAGTAAAACTGCCATGCGTTGAGAATCCACTTGAAT
>NZ_CAWPQZ010000491.1:0-204 GCF_963889785.1 Vibrio sp. S12_S33
TTTGCTCGTTGAGTTTTACTGATTCAAAAGCTTGGTTTGTTGCTGAAAGGTGTGCTTTGTTTTGGCGGCTTACTTATCACGGTTCGGGCTTTGGCTGATTCTTGGTTCACTTAACCAACATTTTGATTGTTTTCTTAATCAAATTTGGTGTAACTTCTGGTTTATCTTATTGAATTTGCATAACAAAGCATTTAAGACGGATTC
>NZ_CAWPQZ010000492.1:0-204 GCF_963889785.1 Vibrio sp. S12_S33
TCACGCTGTACATACCTTCGTCAATCAATGATGGGATCGTAATAGCAGCGACACCATTTAACGTATCTAACAAGGTAACGGTGTAGGTTTGCGTTGTCACACTGCTATCTGGGTTGGTGATGGTTAAGGTCACCGTATCACCCACTTCCACACCCGTTGGAATACTCACCACAGTTTCAACGCCGTCACTGTTCTCTGCCACGC
>NZ_CAWPQZ010000493.1:0-204 GCF_963889785.1 Vibrio sp. S12_S33
GTGGTGACAGTGCGCCAGTGACGTTTGATTTTGACGCCACCGTACCAACTGCGGCGCCAACGCTTACCATCGCGGACGCCGCGGACGGCAGCGTGAGCGTGGCAGAGAACAGTGACGGCGTTGAAACGGTGGTAAGTATTCCAACGGGTGTGGAAGTGGGTGATACGGTGACGTTAACCATCACCAACCCAGATGGCAGTACGA
>NZ_CAWPQZ010000494.1:0-204 GCF_963889785.1 Vibrio sp. S12_S33
AACATCACCATCCCAAGCTTGGCGGCGGAAGGTGACTACAGCGTGACGGCGCAGATCAGCGACGCGGCGGGCAACACCAGTGGTGAAAGTGCGCCAGTGACGTTTGATTTTGACGCCACCGTGCCAACTGCGGTGCCAACACTTACCATCGCGGATGCTGCGGACGGCAGCGTGAGCGTGGCCGAAAACAGTGACGGCGTTGAA
>NZ_CAWPQZ010000495.1:0-204 GCF_963889785.1 Vibrio sp. S12_S33
GATCTTTCGACCAAGAGAGAACAATCGCAAAGGAACCAGCTATGCATAAACTAGTAGACTTATTTTGCCATGTCGATGACTTTTGTAAGGCTTTTCTACCTCAGTGGCAAAAACTTCAGCTTGAAAGTGGCGAACGAAAGCGCAACCGCAAAGGTCGTATGTCCGAAAGCGAAATAATGACCATCGTTATTGCTTTCCATATGT
>NZ_CAWPQZ010000496.1:0-204 GCF_963889785.1 Vibrio sp. S12_S33
CTACCATCTGGGTTGGTGATGGTTAACGTCACCGTATCGCCCTCTTCCACACCCGTTGGTAGTGTCACGTTGGTTTCAAGGCCGTCACTGTTTTCGGCCACATTGACGCTGCCGTCCGCCGCATCGGCTATGGTAACGGTTGGCGCGGTGTCACTCGTACCGTCGCCGTCGGTATCACCCGGTACGGTGGTGTCTAAATCGAAC
>NZ_CAWPQZ010000497.1:0-204 GCF_963889785.1 Vibrio sp. S12_S33
CTCACGAAGTAACCTTATTAGAAACACTCACAGGCAGTGCGAACATCACCATCCCAAGCTTGGCGGCGGAAGGTGATTACAGCGTGACG
The DNA here is from genome assembly GCF_963889785.1 of Vibrio sp. S12_S33. Lineage (NCBI taxonomy): Bacteria > Pseudomonadati > Pseudomonadota > Gammaproteobacteria > Vibrionales > Vibrionaceae > Vibrio > Vibrio sp. S12_S33. The sequence goes on from NZ_CAWPQZ010000497.1 coordinate 90, forward strand.
GCGCAGATCAGCGACGCGGCGGGCAACAGCAGTGGTGATAGTACGCCAGTGACGTTTGATTTTGACGCCACCGTGCCAACTGCGGTGCCAACACTCACCATCGCGGATGCCGCGG
>NZ_CAWPQZ010000498.1:0-203 GCF_963889785.1 Vibrio sp. S12_S33
CTTTTTCGATAGAATTCTTTGCAAATTACCATGCTTAGGAATGGGGATTTTCTCGGTCATTTCTTCTTTGCCAAGCGCATTTCGTGGATTGGGTTTTAATTTCACAGCTGTCCGTTTTACTTTGCCGCTTGAAAGCAATAATGTGTTTAAAAATAGGCATTTTGGCGTAATTTGCTAGCGAAAGTGCAGCAGCTAACTAGGCG
>NZ_CAWPQZ010000499.1:0-203 GCF_963889785.1 Vibrio sp. S12_S33
CGGGTGTGGAAGAAGGGGATACGGTGACGTTAACCATCACCAACCCAGATGGTAGCACCACGGAGCAAACCTACACCGTGACGGCGGCGGACCTTGCCAATGGCAGCGCGGACATCACCATTCCAAGTTTGACGGACGAGGGTGCTTACAGCGTCACCAGCAGTATCAGTGATGCAGCAGGTAATACCACCGCTGAAAGTGCG
>NZ_CAWPQZ010000500.1:0-203 GCF_963889785.1 Vibrio sp. S12_S33
GACTTTTGTAAGGCTTTTCTACCTCAGTGGCAAAAACTTCAGCTTGAAAGTGGCGAACGAAAGCGCAACCGCAAAGGTCGTATGTCCGAAAGCGAAATAATGACCATCGTTATTGCTTTCCATATGTCGCACCAGCGTGACTTTAAGAATTACTATCTTGGTATTATTCACCGATACTACAAAAATGAGTTCCCGACGTTGCT
>NZ_CAWPQZ010000501.1:0-203 GCF_963889785.1 Vibrio sp. S12_S33
GTTAAGGTGATGGTATCGCCTTCTTCCACGCCCGTTGGTAGGGTCACGTTGGTTTCAACGCCGTCACTGTTCTCGGCCACGCTCACGCTGCCGTCCGCGGCATCCGCGATGGTAAGTGTTGGCACCGCAGTTGGCACGGTGGCGTCAAAATCAAACGTCACTGGCGCACTATCACCACTGCTGTTGCCCGCCGCGTCGCTGAT
>NZ_CAWPQZ010000502.1:0-202 GCF_963889785.1 Vibrio sp. S12_S33
GATGCGGCGGGTAACACCACCGCTGAAAGCGCGCCAGTGACGTTTGATTTAGACACCACCATTCCAGGTGATACTGACGGTGATGGCGTGAGTGACACGGCGCCAACGTTAACCATTGCCGATGCGGCGGACGGCAGCGTCAGCGTGGCCGAGAACAGTGATGGTTTTGAAACCAATGTCACGCTTCCAACGGGTGTGGAAG
>NZ_CAWPQZ010000503.1:0-202 GCF_963889785.1 Vibrio sp. S12_S33
GTTGTTATCAGTCAGCTTTCCAAATTGTTAAAGAGCAAGATTTTCTGATGAAAACCATTTTTAAGAACACTTAAGCAAATGTGCTTAAAGATGGTGGAGCTATGCGGGATCGAACCGCAGACCTCCTGCGTGCAAGGCAGGCGCTCTCCCAGCTGAGCTATAACCCCATCAGGTGTGTGATACTGTGTGCCAATCTTCGATT
>NZ_CAWPQZ010000504.1:0-202 GCF_963889785.1 Vibrio sp. S12_S33
CTTTTTCGATAGAATTCTTTGCAAATTACCATGCTTAGGAATGGGGATTTTCTCGGTCATTTCTTCTTTGCCAAGCGCATTTCGTGGATTGGGTTTTAATTTCACAGCTGTCCGTTTTACTTTGCCGTTTGAAAGCAATAATGTGTTCCAAATTAGGCATTTTGGCGTAATTTGCTAGCTAAAGTGCAGCAGCTAACTAGGC
>NZ_CAWPQZ010000505.1:0-202 GCF_963889785.1 Vibrio sp. S12_S33
AATCGAAGATTGGCACACAGTATCACACACCTGATGGGGTTATAGCTCAGCTGGGAGAGCGCCTGCCTTGCACGCAGGAGGTCTGCGGTTCGATCCCGCATAGCTCCACCATCTTTAAGCACATTTGTTTAAGTGTTCTTAAAAATGGTTTTCATCAGAAAATCTTGCTCTTTAACAATTTGGAAAGCTGACTGATAACAAC
>NZ_CAWPQZ010000506.1:0-201 GCF_963889785.1 Vibrio sp. S12_S33
TTAATCGGAGCACTGTCATGAAACGAATGTTGAGCGCCCCGAATGTTTACCTGTATCGGGAGTTCGTGGATTTTAGAAAGTCTATCAATGGCCTGGCGGCGATTATCGAGTCCGAAACCGATTTGCCACTCGGCACGGGTGCACTGTTCCTATTTACCAATAAACAACGCGACAAAGTCAAAGTGTTGTATTGGGATAAAA
>NZ_CAWPQZ010000507.1:0-201 GCF_963889785.1 Vibrio sp. S12_S33
CAACTGCGGCGCCAACACTTACCATCGCGGACGCAGCGGACGGCAGCGTGAGCGTGGCAGAGAACAATGACGGTGTTGAAACGGTGGTGAGTATTCCAACGGGTGTGGAAGTGGGTGATACGGTGACCTTAACCATCACCAACCCAGATAGCAGTGTGACAACGCAAACCTACACCGTGACCCAAACGGATGTCGATACCG
>NZ_CAWPQZ010000508.1:0-201 GCF_963889785.1 Vibrio sp. S12_S33
ATTCACATAACAAGCAATTCAAGTGGATTCTCAACGCGTGGCAGTTTTACTATGCGTTAGGTAAAGTGTTTTATGGTGCAATGCAGCGGCTTGGTCAGTGCGTTGTTCACCACTTAATTGGGCGTTATATGCTTTCAAGTTACAATCAATAAAAGGACTTAAAAATGATTCTAAATCACGTCTCAGTTGGCGTTTCTGATG